>JAJFFA010000829.1 GCA_021776885.1 Planctomycetota bacterium | reverse complement strand
GCGCGCTGCACGGTCAGCTGCACGCCCTCGCCGACGCGCTCGAAGGCCAGGGCCAGGCTGCGCCCGACGTAGCGCAAGCCGGGACGCGAGCGCAGCTCGTCCAGGGTCCAGCGCGGGCGGTACACCGCACGCGCCGAGTCGCTCCAGAAATCCATGTCGAGCAGGGGGTGCGGCCCGCGCCCCGCGTGCTCACGCGAGCAGGCGGCCAGCCAGGTCTTGCCCAGCGAGAAGCCGTCCGAGTTCAAGCGGCCGCGCCGGCGCTCGTAGCGGGCGAGCACGGCCTGCGCACCCGAGTCGAGCTCGAGGGGCGGCATCGAGGGCGCACAGGACGGGAAGAACGGCGCCAGGTCGTCGAGCGCTCCACTGACCCCGACGCGACCCTCGACCGCGGCGTAGTGCGGGGCCAGGTCGGCCGCACGCAGCGGCATCTCGGCCAGGTCCTCGTCTGCGAAGGGAAAGACTCCCGCCCCCCAGCCCGAGGCCAGGCCGCCCTTGGCCAGGCTCTGGGTGGCCTCGAAGCTGCTCGAGTCGATCGGGAGCAGCCGCTCTGCGTCCGCGGCCAGGAACATGCGCGGCGGGGTCAGCTGCGCACCGACCCGCACGGGTCCCAGGCCGATGCCCTCGTAGCGATCGCCGAGGAAGTAGCGGTGCTGCGCGTCGTCGCCCTGGCGCAGCTGCGACCAGGGCTGCGGCGGAATCAGCGGCGCGTACTGCGTGTCCTCGTTCCCGTAGTCGACGAGGGTCACCGAGAGGCCGCGCTCGAGCAGCGGCCAGGCCGCATGCACGCCGCCGGCTCCGGATCCGACCACGATGACGTCCGAGCTCACGCGCCGCGCCTCTCCACCAGGAGCAACAAGGGGACGCCGACGGCGGCGCGCAGCCCGGCGACGAGTCCCAGCCACACGAAGCTGGCGGCCAGCCGCGGCATGGAGACCTGGCGCCCCAGGAATACCGGCGCAAAGGTCGTCGTGGCCTCGAAGATCGCGGTCGCGAGCAGCAGCTTGTGGCGCAGCCTTCCGCGCGGCCGCAGCAGCCCCGAGGCGGCGTCGAGGGGGCCGAGGGCGCGCGGGTTCCGGCGCAGGTACTGCTCCACGGCCTCGTCGCGCGGCGTCGGCGGCTCGCTCAGCAGCCGCCTGTGCGCCTCGACGTAGCGCTCGACGACGTCGTCGGGTGCCTCGGCACGTAGCACGTGGCGTGCGAACACGCGCGCCTCCGCACGCAGGCCGGCCTCGACCTCCGCGCGCTGCGGTTCCGCTTCCGTCGAATCAGCGGATGTCGTCGCCGACCTCCGCCCCTCCGCGCTGGGCCTCGAGGATCGCGAGGTGCCTGACGATCGACGTCAGTCGTCGCTGCTGCTGGACGCTGCGAGCGTAGAAGTAGAGCGAGAGGAAGAGCAGTGCGAGGGCGGAGACGTAGAGCAGTGCGTCCGCGCCACGCCCGATCCCGAGGAAGTTCGCGACGACCTGGGTCAGGTGGGGCCAGGCGATCGCCGCCGCCGCCGCGAGCATCGCCAGCACGCGCACGGCGACGACCGGGCCCCGAATCAGGCCGCGGCGGGCGAGGGACTGCTCGCGCACGAGCGCCACGGCCAGTGCCGACAGCGAGGCGATCTGGAACAGGTTCATCGCGTCAGCTTCTGGAACAGGAACTGCCCGGCGATGCGGAAGGCGCTCGATGTGCTCTGGCCCTTGCCGAGCACCTCTTCGTTGTAGCGGATCCGCACGGGCACCTCGCAGAAGCGCAGACCGAGGGTGTGGATCTGGTCCAGGATCTCCGACGCGTGGGCCATGCGGTCGTGGGTGATCTTGATCCTGCGCGCGGCCCCGGCAGACATCGCCCGCAGGCCGTTGTGCGTGTCGGTCACGTCGAGCCGCGAGACCAGGCGCGTGAAGAGCACCGCAGCCTTCAGCATGAATCGACGGCTCCAGGGCATGCCCACGGTGTCCCCCAGGAAGCGCGAGCCGAGGGCGATGTCCACGCTTCCCGAGAGCACGGGCTGCGCCAGGCGCGCGATGTCGTCGACGCCGTGCTGCCCGTCCGCGTCGAAGCTGACGATCAGCCCAGCGCCGCGCGCGAGGGCAAAGTCGATTCCGGTCTGCAGGGCCGCGCCCTGTCCGCAGTTGATCAGGTGCCGCAGCACCCACACGGGGTGCTCCGCCGCCACTTCGCTGGTGCGGTCCTCGGATCCGTCGTCCACCACGACGACGTTCGGATAGGAAGCGCACAACGCGTCGAGCGTCGCCCCCAGCCGCCCGGCCTCTCGATAGGCGGGAACTACGATCCAGATGGGCTCAGTTTGGGCGGGAACCACTATCGTAGTGTAAACGAACCTCGGGCGACGCACGCCTCCACCACGCATGCAAAACCCCACGCCGTCGTCCCGACCGCGCCTCGAGGCCTTCGCTGGCCTGGCCCTGATGCTCGCGCTGGCCACCCCGTTCCGGGCCTTCCTGGAGAGCGGGGGAGTGTCGGGTCAGGCCTTTCGACGCAACGACGAGGGGCACTACGTCCCCCGGGTCATGGGCTTCCTGCAGGGCGAGTGGGGCGACTTCAACTTCATCAACCCGACCCTGTCGCTGCACCTGTTCCACGGGGCGACGGTCGTCTGGGGCTGGTGGCTGGTGCTGATCGGACGCTTCGAGTCCTTCGAGCAGTTCGCCGCCGAGGCGGCATCGAACCCCTCCCACGTCACCCTCGCGGCGCGCTTCCTCTCGATCAGCGCCAGCGTGGCCGCGGTCTCGATCCTGTACCTGATCGCGCGGCGCATGTTCTCGGCGCCCGTCGCCCTGCTCGCCGGCGCCGCCTTCGCCGTGAACAGGACGCACGCGCAGCGCGCACCGCTCGCGGGCAGCGAGTCCTTGATGGTGCTGTTCGTGCTGCTGTGCTTCCTCGCGATTCTGCGCTACCTGCGCGAGCCTTCGGCCCGGCGCCACGCGCTCGCGGGGCTGCTGCTGGGCGTGGCCGCGGCAACGAAGTACAACGCGGGCATCCAGGTCGTCACCCTGGTCGCGGCCAGCGGTCTGGCCCTGGCCAGCGTGCGCAGCGCAGGGGCCAGCTGGGGGGTGGTGCGACAGCCCCGGTACTGGGCCGGGTTCGTCGCCGCGCCCCTGGCCTTCGCTGCCGCGTCCCCGTTCGCGATCGTGCACTTCGGCGAGTTCGTCAGCGAGTTCGGGGGTCAGGTGACGGACTTCATGGGCGCGGGGATGAAGGGCATCCAGGAGCAGGAGAGCGGCTGGAGCTTCTACGTCCTGGACTTCCCGCAGTCGAACGCGGGACTCGCGTTCGCGCTCCTCTGTGCGCTGGGCGTCGTCGCCGCCGGCTACCGCGCGCTCGTCGCCCGCGACCGCCGGGCCGTCCTGCTCCTGGCCGCGTCCCTGCCCTGCTACCTGACCCTGGGTTCGGGGCTCTTCCACCAGATGCGCTTCCTGCTCCCATCGATCCCGTTCTTGCTCGTCCTCGGAGCGTGGGCGCTCGGGGGCTCGCTGAGCTGGGCGACGACGAAGCTCGTCCCGGAGAGCCGCGCGGGCCTGCGCTCGGGCTTGACGGCGCTGCTCGTGCTCGGCCTGGGGGCCTGGGCGCTCTTGCCCTCCGCCCTCGAGACCTACGAGCGCAACGCCGCGCGCTTCGGTCGTCCCGATCCGCGCGGGGAGCTGCTCACCTGGCTCGGAGGAGAGCTCGCGCCCGGCGAGCCCTGCGTTACCTACCTGCATCCGGCCAAGCTCTCACCCCTCACCCTGGAGCCACGCAGGGGCAAGTGGCGCGAGCTCCAGGCCGATGACGAGCACCTGACCCCCCTGGAGGACCTGGCCCTGGCGAGCGCCACCCTCGACGACTTGCGCCACGAGCTCGCGGGGCGTCAGAAGCTGCTGGTGGCGATCCGCTCCTTCGCCTCGTTCCTGCCGCAGGACGGCCAGGTGGGCGAGCTCATCGCCGACACGCTGGCCTACTCCGAGCGCTTGAAGGACCTGCCCTACCGCGACGAGCTCGGTGCGTATCTCGCCGACCTGGCTCGCGCGAGCGCCGCCGCCGGGAGGACCCGGGTGGAGCGCGAGAACGGAAAGCGCGACCAGATCATGGTCGTGGGCGTGCTGGATCTGTCCCAGGACTGACCCGCCGCCGCTGGGCAGGGAGGGGGGGCGCAGCCCCCTCCCCGCCCCAGGCCGGCCCTACTCGGACCAGGCCAGCCCGAAGCCCGAGAGCTTGGGGCACGCCCCGCTCGCCGCGTCGGCCTGCAGCGTGGCGCGGACCTGGTAGTAGCTCGCCCCGGAGAGGCTGGCCGTGTCAGCCAGCCAGGCGGCGTCGGCGCCCAGGAACGAGATGCCCACGTTGGCCCGGAAGGCGTCGTGGTTCAGGGGCTGGGTCGGGTACTCGTCGCCATAGAGGTCGAGCCGCGCGGCACTGGAGAGCGCGCCCGAGTTCTGGACGTCGGTGGCCCCGCGGTACGCGAAGCGGATCGTGGTCCCCGCGGGCTGCTGCGCCGGCCCCGGCTCCACGACCGGCTCGACGAAGTCGCGCGCGCCGAGGGCTGTCCCGTCGATCTGTGCGGGGAACCAGACCGAGACGGCCCGGCTGACCCGCACGACGAAGTCGACGGCACCGATGTGGAAGGCGTTGTCCAGGCCCGGAGTCTGCGCCCCGGGCGGATTGGAGCTCGGGTTGAAGCCACCGTTCGCCTGGGTCTCGAGGTCCGGGTCGACCACGACCGTGTTGCCGGCCTGGTCGATGCCCCCGGCGGAGAAGGCGCGGAACCACGGACGGCTCGAACTGTTGGTGGCCAGGGAGACGTCGAGGGCGTTGAGGCCGAAGGCCTGGGCCGTCGGGAAGCTGCGGAACTCGATCAAGAGGGGCAGACCCACCGACTGGACCTCCTGCGTGCTGTAGAACGGAAGCGCCGGTTGGCTGACGCCCAGGGCGAACCAGAGCTGCTCGGGGTCGACGCCGTTGTTGTTGCGGGTCGTGCGCACGTCGAGGCGCGTGTCGCGCCACGTGTAGTACTCCGCCTCCGTCGTGCCGCGGTTCAGGGGCCAGGGCGCCATCAGCGTTCCACTGGCCGTCTGGAACACGTCGCCCGGGTTCACAAGGTAGCCCGAGGTGCGCGGGTGGACGACGGCCTGCGCGTCGCCGAGCACCTGGTTCTCCTGGTAGAGGGGCTGCAGACCCGAGAGCAGGTACTTCGGGAAGAGCGACGTCGGGTCGATCACTTCGTCGGGAGCATGGTCCGCGTGGGACAGGCGCATCTCGAACTCGGGGAAGATGTCGGCCAGCACCTGGCCCCCGAACGGCGCCCAGCTCAGGCCCTCGACATCGAGGTTCATGCCGGCCGGGTCGGCGAGGGAGAAGCCCATGTCGACGTAGCGCCAGATGTGCTGCAGCTTCGCGCCCAGGGGGTTCAAGGGTGTCTGCAGCCCGCCGGACAGGGGGGTCATCAGAGCCGGCACCGCCTGGCTGCGGTCGACCGCGACCTGGAAGCGCGAGACCGGGCGCGGGCGCAGGCGCTCGTTCGCCAGGTCGAAGAAGACCTGCCCCGACCACTCGGGCAGGGGCCCGGTCATGGCGTCACCGAAGGGCGCCTCCTCGTCGGCCGACCGGAAGCGCGAGACGCGCCCGCCCGTGCGCTCGCTGGCGGCGGCCGGATCGATGCGCAGGCCGGTCGTCCCGAGGCTGCTGCCGAGGGCGTTGCCGGCCAGGTCGCGGGGTGCATGGCTGCCCGTCCCGACGCCCACGAAGTAGCCCTCGGCCGTGCCCAGTTCGTGGCGCAGGGGCAGGCTCGGCAGGAAGCTCACCTCGAGCCCGTCGACCGAGCTCTGCAGGCTGCCGGGGACCTGCTCGGGGGGCGTCGGGTCCTGGACCGTGGACAGCAGCAGGCCGTCGAAGTTCTCGACGCGCACCGGCTCACTGAAGCGCAGGCCCACGGAGGCGTGGGGCGAGACGCCGCTCGCCAGCCCGCCGGGCGTCGGCGTGATGCGCAGGAAGCAACGATCCTGGGCGCTGGCCTCGAACACACTGCCGTACGTCGCCGCTCCGAGGGTCGTCTGGCGCCAAACGGCCGGGTCACCGTTCAAGAGGCGCACCGGCAGGTTGCGCAGCACGTCGCCGGCCATCGAG
>JAJFFA010000828.1 GCA_021776885.1 Planctomycetota bacterium | reverse complement strand
CGCCGGACTGGGCCCGGTTCGCGCTCCACAGGTTGTCGTGCAGCGCAGGCCGCGCGTCGCGGGCGGCGAGGGCGCCGCCTTCGGCGGCACGGTTGGCGTAGAACAGGCTGCCCTCGATGCGCGGGGCGCCGCCGAGGATTCCGATCGCACCTCCAGCCGAGGCGCAGCTGCCGATGAACGCGCAGTCCCGGATCGTCGGGGAGGAAGCCAGGATCAGCACCCCGCCGCCCAGCCCCGCGCTCTCGCGTGGGCCCGAGCCCGGGGGCACGCCGTCGCGCACGGTGAAGCCCGAGAGCAGCGCGCCCGGACCCTCGCCGCTGACGAAGCGTACGGGGCGCCGCAGGCCGTCGCCGTCGAGGATCGTGGCGGTCGGGCCGGCCGCGGCGACCAGGCGCACGTCGCGGCCGCCGAAGTCGAGGGACTCGTGGTACTCGCCGGGGGCGACGAGCACGGTGTCAGCACTGCGCGCGGCGTCGAGGGCGAGCTGGATCGTCGGGTAGTCGGCGGGCACGTGCAGCACGCGTTGGGGCGCGGCGGCCTGGGCCGCCTGGAAGCAAGGGGTCAACGTGAGGCAGAGGGCAAGGAGGGGCATGGTCGACTCGGGGCCAGGGGAGCGGGGACGGCGGACACCGGTTGGACCGTTCCGGATGGCCGCCGGTTGCACTCCCCTGGCCGAGTCTTCAGACGTCGTCGTGGAAGGGCCGCCCGCGGGCGAAGCGCCGCTCCCCGCGCAAGGGCGTGACGCCTTGCCGCCCCCAGGTTGTCCCGGCCGCTGGCCTCACGGGCCGTCGAAGCCGATCGACGCGTGGGGAGCGACCCCCCCCGACTGCACGAAGGGCGAGCCCGCGGGGGGCGCGTCGACCGCGACGAGGGCGACGTGCAGGCGGGCGGCGCCGGCGGGGCGCGGGGGCAGGTCGAGCTCGAGGCGAGCCCCGCCGTCCGGGCCCGAGCCCAGGGTCCAGGGCCCGCCGGCGACGCGCTGCGCCGGAGCGCCGTCGCTCTCCAGGTAGACGTCGACGTCGAGGGCGTAGCCGCTGGGTGCGGGGGATCCCATGACGTCGCGCAGCACGAACTCCGCGCTCAGGCGCTCGGGCGCAGCGCTGATCAGCGACAGCTCGAGGCTCTCCAGATGCACCACCCGCGGGTCGACCGGTGCGCGCGTGACCACGTCGAGGGCGATCTCCGTGCGGTTCTGCGCCGGATCCAGGAGGGTCAGGTCCAGGCGGTTCGTCGCACCCGGCACGAGCTCGGACACCACCGTCGAGAAGCGCTCGTCGTAGCTCGGCCGGAAGGGGCCGCGGGCCTTGTTGTCGCCGCCGGTGTCGATCCTGAAGCGCGTCGGCTCGTCGGTGAAGAACTCGAGCTTCACCGCCGTGTTCGTGGTCCAGACGATGCGCACGGCGCCGATCAGGGAGGGGGGCGTGGTGTCGGGGGAGCTGCTGTCCGCGAGCAGCGGATCGCTGCCGTTCGTGATCTCGTAGCCATCCGGGAAGCCGTCGAGGTCCGTGTCCTCCTGCAACGGATCGGTGCCGTAGATCGCCTCGTCCAGGTTGGCCAGCCCGTCCAGGTCGCGGTCGATGGAGCGCGTGCGGCCCGACCAGGGCGGCAGGCCGTAGAAGGTGACGGGCTCGCCCTGGGCCGCCAGGGCCAGGAGCTGCATGGGCGTGACCGGGGGCGCGAAGTCCGACTCGCCCAGGAAGGCGCCGCGCTCGGGGTCGAAGAGACCCGTCGGCCAGACGGGCGAGCCGCCGGCATCGAGCAGCGGGCCGTAGCGGAAGACCACGTCGCAGTGCCCACGACGCGCCTCCGCCAGGAGGAAGGGCAGGTCGTCGCCCTCCACCTGGGTCAGGTTCTCGGGGCGCGCGGTGACCTGCCACGCCGCGGACGGGGCCACCCCGGTGTCGAAGGCCTGGAGGAAGGCGGCCAGGCGCGACGCCTGGGTCGCATCGAGGTCGAAGAGGGGAGCGCCGGTCGGCCGCGGCTGCAGCAGAAAGGCCTCGATCGAAGGGAAGGCGCCCGCGTGCCCGAGTCCCGCACCCAGCTCCATGCGCGTGCCGAAGGCCCCGCCAATGGCGTGGGCCGGGGTGAGCTTGGCGCCGACGCCGCGCAGGGGCGGCACCACGCTGGTCGGCGCGGGACCGCCGCGGAAGTTCTGCAGCACGTCGCCGGCCGTCCCCAGGGGCAGGGGGTGACAGTCGGCGCAGGCCAGGCCGCCCAGCACCGGGCGCTCGAGGAAGAGCTGGGCTCCGGCGAGCTCGGCAGGGCGGTAGCGTCGGTCGCTGCGCTGCCTGGGGTTGGGGCTCAGGGCCAGGTCGCCCATGTAGGCCTCGACGTAGTTGAAGTCGAAATCGAGCACCGCCGGCTGGCCGTTCTCGTGGCGCTCGAGCAGGCTCACGAAGGCCTGGTCGAACTCGGTCAGGTCAGTGCGCTCGCCGCGCAGGTGCCAGGGGCCGAGCTCGCGCAGGGCGCGCACGGGCGGAGTCACCAGGGGGCCCTTGTCGTCCAGGGGCAGGTCCAGGCTGTCGGGGTCGGCGTGCTCGTCGTCGAGGAATACGCCCAGGTCCCAGGCCAGGCCGTCGCTGCCGCCGTCCACATGGCACGAGGCGCAGGACGAGGTGTGCGAGCGCGAGTTGTCGACCCGCGCGAAGGCCATGCGGCCCTCGACGCGGTGCGCGGGGATCAGGTCGAAGCCGAGGAAGACGGGCAGGGGCGCGACGTAGCGCCAGCCGCTGCCGCTAGGGAGGTCGCCCAGGTCGATGCGCGTCAGGCTGCTCTCCACGCTGTTGACCAGCACCAGGGTCCGGTCGTCCGGTGCGATGGCCCCCACGCGGGGCCCCGCGCCCGAGTGCGAGAGCTCGTGCAGGGCGCCGGCTCCGGAGCGCGCGTGGGGCACGTCGATGGTGCCGGCCCAGGTGACTCCCCCGGCCGCACCGGGACCGGCCGGATCGATGTCGAGCACGGCGACGCGGCTCGCGCCGTAGCCGAGCACGAAGGCGCGCCGGCCGTCGCTTCTGAAGACGACATCGGTGGGGGGAGCGCAGCGTTGCTCGGGTTCGGG
>JAJFFA010000827.1 GCA_021776885.1 Planctomycetota bacterium | reverse complement strand
CCAGCCCCCCGAACCGTCCTGACCCGGCCGAGCGCAGCTCGGCCCCGGCGCGCAGCGCCGTTCGGGGGAAGCGAGGCGCAGCCGAGCCTTTCCCCCAGCGGCGAAGCCGCGCGTCAGAACGGCAGACAAAGGTCACACCCTCGCGCCACCGTCGCCTACCCCATCTCGAGCCGCAGCGGGCGCAGCCCGCCCCGGCGAGGCGGGTGCCCCACGGTACCCCCCTCGGCAAGCCCCTCGCCCCCCCTCCACCCCGCCCCTCCACCCCCCCCCTCGAAAAATCCCCCCCTGCCCTGTCCACCCCGGGGGGCCGCCGCTACTCTACTTCGCTCTCCGAGCCCTCCCTGGGGCTGCGGAACCCCTTTCAGCCCGAAGCCGGAGCCAACCCGTGTACGCCATCCTCAGCGACCGCACCAACCAGACCACCGTGCGAGTGGGGGACGAGATCCAATGCGATCTCATGGACGGGGCGTCGCCCGGTTCGACCATCACCTTCGACCAGGTGCTCCTGGTTGGCGACGAAGGCAACGTCAAGCTCGGCAAGCCCCTGGTCGAGGGCGCCTCGGTCACCGGCGAAGTGCTGGGTGAGGTCAAGGGCAAGAAGCTGGTGATCTTCCGCTTCAAGCGGCGCAAGAACATCCGCGTCAAGAACGGACACCGCCAGCGCTACACGCGCGTGCGCATCACCGAAATCAACGCCTAGCAACGGACTCATCCCATGGCACATAAGAAGGGACAGGGCTCGTCGCGTAACGGGCGGGACTCGAACCCCCAGTTCCGCGGCGTCAAGCGCTACGGCGGACAGGCTGTCACGGCCGGCACGATCCTCGTGCGCCAGTGCGGCACGCGCTACAAGCCGGGCAAGAACGTCGGCCTGGGCAAGGACTACACCCTGTTCGCCCTGGTCGACGGTACGGTCCGTTTCCAGAGCGAGCGTCGGGTCCATATCGACCCGGCCGTCGCACAGGGAGCCTAGCCTCCCCCCGGCCCTGGGCCGGAATCAGGGGTCGCGAGACCACCATGTTCCGCGACGAAGCCGTCGTCGAGGTGATCGCCGGGCGCGGCGGTGACGGCATGGTGTCGTTTCGGCGCGAGAAGTACGACCCCTGCGGCGGCCCGGATGGGGGCGATGGGGGGGACGGCGGCCACGTGATCCTGCGCGCCAGCTCCCAGGTCAGCTCACTCCTGACCGTGGCCCGCGCGCCGCGCTACTCGGCGCAGAACGGTCGCCCGGGCGGCCCGCGCCTGCGCACGGGCGCCCAGGGGGACGACATCGAGGTGCTCGTGCCCGTCGGCACCCAGGTCTACGACGCCGACCGCGGCAACCTGCTGCTCGACCTGGATCACGACGGCGCCAGCCTCGAGGTGGCGCGCGGCGGTCGGCACGGGCGTGGGAACACGAGCTTCGCCACCGCAGTGCGCCAGACCCCGCGCAAGGCGACGCCCGGGGAGGAGGGCGAGCGCCGCAGGGTGCGGCTCGAGCTCAAGCTCTTCGCCGAGGTGGGGCTCGTCGGGCTGCCGTACGCCGGCAAGTCGACCCTCATCTCGCGCATCACCTCCGCCCGCCCGCGGATCGCCGACTACCCCTTCACGACCCTCCAGCCCGTGGTCGGCATCGCCGACATGGGAGAGCACCAGAGCCTGGTCTTCGCGGACCTGCCCGGGCTGATCGAGGGGGCCTCGGAGGGCACGGGCCTGGGGCACCGCTTCCTGCGCCACGTCGAACGCTGCAAGGTGCTGTTGCACCTGGTGGACGTCTCGTCGACGGCGGAGCTCGAGCCCCAGGACGCCTGGCGCGTGGTGGAGCAGGAGCTGGCCGCCTTCTCGCCCGAGCTGGCCGCCAAGCCGCGTCTGGCCGTGGCCACCAAGTGCGAAGCCGAGGACTGTGAGGAGCGCGCCCAGGCCCTCGAGGCCGCCTCTGGCGCCCGGGTGTTGCGCATTTCCTCGGCCACGGGGGCCGGCCTGGAGGAGCTTTTGAGCCACTCCTGGCGCCTGGCGCGGGGTGTGGACGAGCCGGCTCAAGGGTAACGCTCGCCCGGGTCGATCCATGGGAGCACAGGACCCCGCCAGCGGTGGGGTCCACGAGTCCGATCATCGGGCAGGAGCCTCCATCCATTGACCGGTCAGAACATCCCCGAGGACGAGTTCAGCTTCAAGGACGTCGCCCCGGGCGCCGAGCCGACGGCGTCCCCTCAGCCGGCAGCGCCGGCTCCCGCTCCGCCGGCTCCCGCGCCCCAGGCGACGCCGCGCGCGAACCCCGAGGTCGAGCCGCGCCCCGCCCTACCCCAGCGCTCCGCTCCCCAGCGTGCGGACAGCCGCTCCACGGCCCAGCCGGCTGCGAAGGGCGGCGCGAAGGGCAAGCCCGCGCCGCAGCGCAAGCCCCTGCAGCGCGAGCCCCTGCGCCAGCTCATGTCGACGAAGTCGTCGCCGCGCCACCAGGTCGAAGCCTGGCTGGCCGTGATGGTCAAGTCCGATGCCAGTGACCTGATCCTGCGTGCGGGTGGACGACCGTCGCAGCGCGTCGATGGCAAGATCTCGTTCCTCCCCGGTCGCGTCCCCGGGCCCGGGCCGCTGCTCGAGGTGCTCGAGGGCGTGATGGGCAAGGCGCGCATGGAGACCTGGAAGCGCACGGGCTCCGCCGACTCCGCGATCCACCTCGACGGCCTGGGCCGCTTCCGTCTGAACGCCTACAAGCAGATGGGCGAGCCGGCGGTCGTCATCCGGCGCATCAACGAGGATCCCGCTGGCCTGGACCAGCTCGACCTGCCTGCGGAGCGCCTGCGTGAACTGGCCATGCGCAAGCGCGGACTGGTGCTCGTCACCGGGGTCGCGGGCTCCGGCAAGTCGACCACCCTGGCTGGCATGATCCAGCACATGAACGAGAACGTGGAGCGCCACGTGGTGACCCTCGAGGATCCGGTCGAGCTCCTGTTCAAGGAGCAGCGCTGCGTCATCAGCCAGCGCGAGGTCGGGACCGACACCACCAGCTTCCAGGACGGCCTGCGCCACGCCCTGCGCCAGAGCCCGGACGTGATCCTGATCGGTGAGATTCGCGATGCGGAGACGGTCATGGCGGCCCTGGACGCCACCGAGACCGGACACCTGATCATGTCGACCATGCACACGGTCAACGCGGCCCAGACCGTCGACCGCATGCTCGGGTTCTTCCCGGCCGAGCGCCACTCCCAGATCCGCCAGCGACTGGCGGACAACCTGTCCGGGGTCATCAGCCAGCGCCTGGTGCCGAAGAAGGGCGGGGAGGGCATGCTGCCGGCCTACGAGCTGATGGTCTCCACGCCCCACGTGCGCGAGCTGATCGAAGAGGGCAAGACCGGCGAGATGGCCCGGGTCATCGAGCTGGGCAGCGAAGCTGGCCTGGTCTCCTTCAACGAGTGCCTGCGCCAGCTGGTCGAGGACCAGCGGGTCGAGCTCTCCGACGCCCTGGCCACCAGCGACCGCCCGGACGAGCTGCTCCTGGCCCTGCGCGGGATCCGCGGTAGCGCCGACCGCGTGGCGGGGCCCGACACCAGCGGGGCACCCCCGCGGCGCACGAATCAGCCCTCCAATCCGGATGAGCTGCGCATGGCGGACGACTAGCCTGGAATAGGCGCTGAGCTGCTCGAGATCGCCCGGGGGAGCCAGCGGGGCGGGAAAGGCCGGGAATACGCCCCGCCCTTCGGCGTCCAGGCGCCTTC
>JAJFFA010000826.1 GCA_021776885.1 Planctomycetota bacterium | reverse complement strand
GCTTCGAGGGCGAGGTGCTGTGGCGCAAGGAGGTGCACGCCCACCACGACGTGGACGTCACCCCCGACGGCGACCTGGCCACCCTGGTGTCGAACGTCCGGTTCCCCGAGCGCTACGCGGCAGCGGGCATCTTCGACGACACCCTGACGCTGTTCGACGGGGACGGGAACCAGAAGGGAGAGTTCTCGGGCTACGAGGCCCTCTCGAACTCAGGGGGCAAGTTCCGCTTCAAGGGCAAGGTGCGTGAGAGCGGCCGCCCGCAGGACATCCTGCACCTGAACTCCATCGAATGGATGGACCGCCCCGAGCTCGCCGAGCTCGACCCCTTCTACGACCTCGACAACGTCCTCGTCTGCTCGCGACACCAGCACGCGATCTTCCTGGTCGACTGGAGCGAGCGCAAGCTGCTCTGGATCTGGCGCGACCCCTCGGTGCGCCTGCCCCACGAGCCGACGGTCACCGAGGACGGCAAGATCATCATGTTCGACAACGGCACGACGGACCGCGGCTACTCGCGCATCGTCGAGGTCGACCCGCTGACGGACGAGATCACCTGGACCTGGACCGCGCCGGAGCCGGAGTCCTTCTTCTCGGCCGCCCGCGGCACGGTCCAGGCCCTGCCCGGGGGCAACGTCCTGGTGGGCAACAGCGCCGGTGGCGAGGCCTTCGAGGTCGCCCGCGACGGCGAGGTCGTCTGGCGCTTCGAGAACCCGGACGTCGACTTCGAGGCGCGCCACCGGGCCTCGCTGCGCATCCGCCGCTACCCGGTGGAGCAGGTCGAAGGCTTCCTGGCGCGCTGAACGCAGCGCGCCGCTGCGCGCGGCCTGATCAGGTCCGGTCAGGAACGGGTCAGTCCGGACTCGCAGGTCGGCGGCGCACCGGACGGCGCCCCTCGAGCGCGTCCTCGAGCACGCCGCGGTGCATGTACTCGATGGCGCTGCCGGCCGGCAGGCCACGGGCCAGGCGCGTCACGACCAGACCGGGGACGCCCTTCGACTCGATGGCCTCGAGCACCAGGAGCGCCGTCGCCTCGCCCTCGGCGTCCGGGTCGGTGGCCAGGATCACCTCGGCCAGGTCGGGGGCGTCGAGGCGCGCCACGAGCCGCTGCAGCGAGAGGTGGCGGCCCTCGGTCCCGTCCGAAGGGTTCAGGGCGCCCATCAGGACGTGGTAGCGCCCGCGGAAGACCCCCGCGCGCTCGAGGGTCTCCACGTGGCGCGGCTCCTCGACGACACACAGGCGCGTCACGTCGCGCTCGTCGTCGGCGCAGATCGAGCAGGGGTCCTGCTCGGTGACGTTCGAACAGACCGCGCAGCGCGTCGCATCGCTGACGGCGCGGTCGATGGCCCGCGCCAGGTCGCGGGCGGTCGGGTCGCGCAGGACGTGGAAGGTCAGGCGCTCCGCACTGCGGCGGCCGATGCCCGGGAAGCGCTGGAAGGCCTCGACCAGGGCCTCGATCGGGGCGGGGTAGGCCATGG
Organism: Planctomycetota bacterium; assembly: GCA_021776885.1. Classification (GTDB taxonomy): domain Bacteria; phylum Planctomycetota; class UBA1135; order UBA1135; genus JAJFFA01. The sequence goes on along the minus strand of JAJFFA010000826.1, from coordinate 7,188 downwards.
CGTCGGCACCCCCGCGACTACAACAGCCCGGGCAGGTTGAGGCCGCCCGTCACCTTGGACAGGCGCTCCTCGCGCAGGCGCGTCGCCTTGCCGATGCCGTCGCGCAGGGCCGCGAGGACCAGCTCTTCGAGCATCGCCTTGTCCGCGGTGTTCACCACCTCGTCCGAGAGGACGACCTGGTTCACCTGTCCCTCGCCGGTCACCTGGACGCGCACCATCCCGCCGCCCGAGGTGCCCTCGACCAGCGCCTGCTTCAGCTCCTGGCGCGCCTCGTCCATGGCGCGCTGCATCGTCTGGGCCTGCTTGAGCAGGTTGCCCATCTCCCCGAAAGAACCGCTCATGCCCCTAGTCTAGCCCGGATGATTCATCCAAAAGCACCCAAGATCGCCCCTGGCCGCACTTTCCGCCCGATCCCGTCCTCGACGCAAGCACTCAAGTTCGGCCCCGGGCCGTACTTTCGGAGTTGCGGCAGCGCGGCCGGCTCATTCCTGAATGTTGCCCTCGAACAGCCGAGCCACCTCGTTCGTGAAGGGGGCGAGGTTGCCGCTGCGCGCCCCGGTCGCGTCCTCGATGTGCAGGTCGACATCCCTCGCGGCCACCTGGGAGAAGGCCCGCTGGGCCAGGCGTCGGTTGCGCTCGTCCTTCAAGAGCGCCTGCTCGTCCGGGGTCGTTCCGTCGAGCTGGATGCGCGCGACGTCCGCCGCCAGGCCCACCAGGCGCCCGCGGCGGGCGAGGGTGCGCGACAGGGCCGGGGCCGAGCTCTCGAGCAGCTCGAGGAAACCCGTCCAGGTGTCGCGGTTGGTCGCGGCGGCGCGGCGCGGCGCCGGGGTTACTGTCGGGGCTGCAGCCGGGGCTGCTGTCGGCGCGGGCGCCACGGCGCGGGGCGCTGCCGCGGCGTCGGGAGCGGCTACCGCGGCGTCGGGCGCGGCTGCCGGAGTCGAGGGCGGGGGGGCGGCGGCGACGGGCTCTTTCGCCGCCGCGGCCGGAGCCGCTTCGCCCCGCCGGGCCTGGGGGGCTCGGGGTGCGCTGGGGGCGGGGGGCGGCGCGGGCGAAGCCGCGCTGCCCTTCGCACCTGGAGGCAGGCCCGCCTCGAGGGCGGACAGCCGAGCCTCGATCTCGGCCAGGTCCATGCAGGTCTCGTCGCGGCACAGGTCGAGCAGGGTGACCTCGAGCACCAGGCGCGCGTGGCTCGGCAGGACGCGCATGCGCTCGCGGGCGTGGAGCAGTTCTTGCAGCATCAGCTCCAGGCGCCGCGAGCCCAGGCGCTTGCCGCGCTCGGCCAGCGCCTCGCGCTCGCCCGCCGTCGTGGAGCCCGCCTCGTCCGAGAGCATGGGCGCCTGCGCCCCGCACAGGGCCAGGAGCAGGCACCCGCGCAGGTGGTCGAGCAGGCCCCCGATGAGCTCGGCCTCGCCCCCCTGGTTGCGGGGCAGCGCGCTCAGGATCCCGGCCCGGTCGCCCTCCACCAGGCAGCCGACCACGCGCTCGAGGCCGCTGGCTGAGCCCTCGCTCGAGAGCCGCTCGACGTCCGCCAGGACCGGCGAGGTCCCCACCAGGGCCAGGAGCTGGTCCGCCATCGAGAGGGCGTCGCGCATCCCACCCCGGGCGCGCCGTGCGAGCTCGGCCGTGACCCCTTCGCCGGCCTCGACCCCCTCGCGCCGGAAGACCTCGTCGAGTCGCTCGCGGATCGTCTCCGCCGGAATGGGCGCGAGGCGCAGGATCTGGCAGCGCGACAGGATCGTGTCCGGCAGCTTGCCGGGCTCGGTCGTCGCGAAGAGGAACTTGACGTGGGGCGGCGGCTCCTCGAGCGTCTTCAGCAGCGCGTTGAAGGCCGCTTTCGAGAGCATGTGCACCTCGTCCACGACGAAGACCTTGAAGCGCGCACGCAGGGGCACGTACGCCGCCTGGTCGCGCAGGTCGCGCACGTAGTCCACCCCCGTGTTCGAGGCGGCGTCGATCTCCACCAGGTCGACCTCGGTCCCCGAGTCGGCGGCGACGCAGCGCTCGCATTCGCCGCAGGGCTCCGTGGTCGGACCCTTCTCGCAGTTGAGGGCCTTCGCAAAGAGCCTGGCCGAGGTGGTCTTGCCCGTACCGCGCGGGCCGCAGAACAGGTACGCGTGCCCAACTCGCCCCTCCTGGATGGCACCCGCCAGGGTGCGCGTCACGACATCCTGGCCGACCACCTCGGAGAACGACCGCGGCCGGTACTTGCGCGCGAGGACCAGGTAGCTCATGACCGGATCTTAGCGCCTGGGTGTGGCCCGCGTGGGTTCCACCGGGGCGCAAACGGCAGACGAGCGCGTCGGTGGGCCCGGGCACCTCGCGCCTGGACCGGAGACCTTAGGGCTGCTCCGTTCCCGGCCTGACCCGGTTCGGAACCGATCCATCGCGTGGGACCGGGCCCGCCGCCGCACTCGCCTGCATTGTCGCTGAAGTGGCGGAGAGGGCGGGATTCGAACCCGCGATGCCGTTGCCGACATACACGCTTTCCAAGCGTGCTCCTTCAGCCACTCGGACACCTCTCCTCGGATTCTCGAAGCGTGCCCGCCGCCGGAAAGCCTCCGGGCCGCCACCGGCCGCTACCGGATCGCCGCCGAGACGGGCGCGCTTCCGGGCGCTGGAGTGGCGGAGAGGGAGGGATTTGAACCCCCGGCGCACACAAGGCACGCGCTGGTTTTCGAAACCAGTCCGTTCAGCCGCTCCGGCACCTCTCCACTGTTCCTGACGAGACGGCCGCGCTTCCATCCCCAGCCGACGCCCGCGGGGTCGTCGGCTCATCAGGGAGGGTCTCGTCTGGCTGCCTCGCGTTTGCTTCGAAAGAACGACCGAAGGAGCTCGGCCGCCTCGGCGGCCCGCACTCCCTCGCAATACTCGACTCGATGGTTGGCGCCCGGGTGGTCCAGGACCTGGCCCAGGGAAACGGCGCCCCCGAACTTGGGGTCGCGCACGGCCCACACCACGCGCTCCACGCGGGCGTGGACCAGGGCCCCCGCACACATGAAACAGGGCTCGACCGTCGTGAACACCGTGGCGCCCACGAGGCGCTTGTCGCCGCTGATCCGGGCCGCCTCGCGGATGGCCAGGATCTCGGCATGGGCGGTCGGATCGACGTCCGTCCGCACGCGGTTGTGCCCGCGCGCGAGGACCTCGTCCCCACGCACCACGACCGCACCGATCGGAACCTCATCGAGATCGAAGGCGGCGCGGGCCTCGGCCAGCGCGAGGTCCATGAACCCGGAGTCGGTGGTGCTTCGAGTCGTGATTCGAAAGAGCTCCGTGCGACCCCGGGCTGCCAGGGCCGCCAGGGCCAAAACAAGGGGGGATCGCCAGGTGACTGGTACGCCCGAGAGGACTCGAACCTCTAACCTCCTGATCCGTAGTCAGGTGCTCTATCCAATTGAGCCACGGGCGCGCGAGCCGCAGGTTCTATCCCCTGGCACGCACACCTGTCAAGGCAGCTGGACTCGCACCGCGCAGGAAGTAGCCTAGGGGCGACTCGGAACCCCTCGGGTTCCGTTCCGCGGTCCACGATCCCACCTCACCCACAGGCCGATCAGGCCCCCCGAGGCCGAGCATGCCCATGGTCGACGACGCCGCCGCCCCCCACTTCATCCGTCTACGCGAGCTGGGCGAGGACAGGATCGAAGACGTTCTGGCCCTCGCCGGGCGCCTGAAGCGCGGCACGAGCCGCGCCGAGCTGAGCGGCCGCAGCGTCGGGATGCTCTTCTTCCGGGGCTCCCTGCGCACGCGCACATCCCTCGAGGTGGCCCTGTACCAGCTCGGCGGCCACACGGTCAACCTGACCGCGTCGTCGGACTTCTGGGAGCTCGAAGCGCGCCACGGCACCGTCATGGACGGCGCCGCCCCCGAGCACATCCGCGACGCAGCCGGCGTCCTGTCGAGCTACGTCCATGCCCTGGCGATCCGCCCCAAGCCGGCTGGCCGCTCCTGGGAGGTCGACCGGCGCGACGAGGGCATCCGTGCCTGGGCCGAGTACGCGCGCGTGCCCGTGATCAACATGGAGAGCGCCCTGTGGCACCCGCTGCAGGCCCTGGCCGATCTGTTCACCCTGCGCGAGACCTTCGGGCCCCTGGCCAAGAAGCGCATCGCCATCACCTGGACCCCCTCGCCCACTCCGTCGGGGCCGGCAGTGATCCACTCGACCCTGCTGGCCGCCCTGCGCAGCGGCATGAACGTCGCGGTGGCCCACCCGCGGGGGTACGAACTCGACGGCGGCGTGATGAGCGAGGCCGAGGAGATCGCGCGCGAGCGTGGCGGCAAGCTCGAGACCGGCCTCTCGCCGGAGGAGGCCGTGAAGGACGCGGACGTCGTCTACGCGCGCTCGTGGTCCTCGCTCGAGGTCTACGGCAACCCGACCTTGGCGGCCAGCCGCGTGGCGCGTTCGGCGGGCTGGACCGTCGACGAGAAGCTCATGGCCCTGGGTAACGACGCGCGCCTGATGCACCCGATGCCAGTGCGCCGCAACCTCGAGGTCTCCGACGAGGTCCTCGATGGGCCGCGCAGCCTGCTCATGGCCCAGGCCGAGAACCGTTTGCACACGCAGAAGGGGCTCCTGTCCATGCTGCTCCGCGGCTGACGCCGGGCAGGCGCTCTTCCAGAATTCGTCCGCTCGAGTCGCCGCGCGCAGCCGCGTGCGGCGCCCCTCACCCACCGCCAGCCCCCCCCATGGCCGAACCGGACTTCGTCCACCTACACGTCCACTCGGAGTACAGCCTCCTGGACGGCGCGAATCGCATCAAGGACCTGGTCAAGGCCTGCCAGACCGATGGTCAGAACGCGCTGGCGCTCACCGACCACGGCAACATGTTCGGTGCGATCGAGCTGTACCAGAAGTGCACGGCTGGCGGGATCAAGCCCCTCATCGGGTGCGAGGTGTACATCGCCAAGCGCTCGATGCACGAGAAGCACAGCAAGAAGAAGGGCAACGGCTACAGCCACCTGACCCTGCTGGCCCGGGACGAGGTGGGCTACAAGAACCTGATCCAGCTGGCCTCCGCGGCCTACATCGACGGCTACCACTTTCGCCCGCGCATCGACCTGGCCCTGCTCGAGAAGCACGCCGCGGGCGTCAACTGCCTGTCGGGCTGCCTGGCGGGCGAGATCAACCAGCTCTTCCTGCAGGAGAAGGAGGACGAGGCCGAGCTCTTCGCCGCGCAGCTGCGCGACCTCTTCGGACCGGAGCACTTCTGGCTCGAGCTGCAGCGCAACGGGATCGAGATCCAGACCAAGGCCAACGAGTCGCTGGTGCGCCTGCACCAGCGCACGGGCATTCCGCTGGTCGCGACCAACGACATCCACTATCTGCGCGAGGAGGACTGCGCCGCCCAGGACGTGCTGCTGTGCATCAACACCGGAGCCAAGCGCGCGGACGAGAAGCGCTTCCGTTTCGACACGGACAGCCTGTTCTTCAAGACCCGCGCCGAGATGGCGCACATGTTCCGCGACCTGCCCGAGAGCGTGCCGGCCAGCGTCGACGTCGCCGAGCAGACGAACCTCGAGATCGAGTTCGGCAAGTACCACGTCCCGGTCTTCGTCAGCGAGACGGGCGAGGCGCCGGACGTGCTCTTCGATCGCCTGCTCGAGGAGGGCCTCGAGCGCCTCTACGGGAAGGAGAGCAGCGCCGCCCGCGAGCGCCTCGAGCACGAGAAGCAGGTCATCCGCGAGCTGGGCTTCGTCTCGTACTTCCTGATCGTCTGGGACCTGATCCGCTGGGCCCGTGACCACGACGTGCCGGTCGGACCGGGCCGCGGCTCTGCGGCGGGGTCCATCGTCTCGTACATGCTCGACATCACGCGCCTCGACCCCCTGGCCCACGACCTCCTGTTCGAGCGCTTCCTCAACTCGTCGCGGGTGTCGATGCCCGACATCGACATCGACTTCTGCAAGGAGGGGCGCGAGCGGGTCATCCAGTACACCCGTGATCGCTACGGCTCCGAGAACATCGCCCAGATCGTGACCTTCGGGACCATGGCCTCACGCACGGTGGTGCGCGACGTGGGGCGCGTACTCGACATGCCCCTCAAGGACATCGATCGGATCGCGAAGAAGATCCCGTCCGGGCCCGGGGCGCCGAGCCTGAAGAAGGCCCTCCAGACGGACCCCGAGCTGGCCGAGCTGCGCAACGCGTCCGAGGAGAACAAGGAGCTGTTCAAGCTCTCCGTGCCCCTGGAGGGCCTGGCTCGGCACATCTCGACCCACGCCGCGGGGGTCGTCATCGCCGACAAGCCGATCGTCGAGTACGTACCACTGGCGCGCAACGGAGAGGACATCACGACCCAGTGGTCCGCGCCCCAGCTCGAGGAGCTGGGGCTCCTGAAGATGGACTACCTGGGGCTGCGTACCCTGACGATCATCGACCGCTGTCTCAAGAACCTCACCAAGCGCGGGCTGACGCCCCCGGATGTCGAGGACTTGCCGGCGGGAGACCCAGCCACCTACGAGATGCTGAAGGCCGGCGACACCCTGGGCGTGTTCCAGCTCGAATCCGAGGGCATGCGCAAGCTGCTCGCGCGGCTCAAGCCGGACTGCTTCGAGGACCTGGTCGCCGTGCTGGCGCTGTACCGCCCCGGCCCGCTGGAGTCGGGCATGGTCGACATGTTCGTGCGCCGCAAGCACGGGCTGGACCCGATCGAGTACCCCCACGAGAGCCTGCGCAGCATCCTCGAGGACACCTACGGCTGCATCGTCTACCAGGAGCAGGTGATGCTGGCCTCGGTGAACATGGCCGGGTTCTCGATGAACGACGCCGACAACCTGCGCAAGGCGATGGGCAAGAAGAAGCCCGAGATCATGCAGCGCTTCGCCGAGCAGTTCATCCAGGGCTCGATCAAGACCGGCTGCCCGGAGGGCACGGCGCGCGAGGTCTGGGACAACATGGTCAAGTTCGGAGGGTACGGCTTCAACAAGTCGCACTCCGCCGCCTACGCGCTGATCACGTACCAGACGGCCTTCCTCAAGGCGAACTTCCGCACCTCGTTCCTGGCGGCGAACTTCTCGTGCGAGATGGGCGACTCCGACAAGGTGAAGGACTTCCTCGACGATTGCCGCAAGGCGAAGATCGAGGTGCGCCACCCGGACATTCAGCACTCGACCTGGGAGTTCGAGCCCGAGGGCGACGCGATCCGCTTCGGCTTCGGCGCCATCAAGGGCACGGGTTCGAAGGCCATCGAC
>JAJFFA010000825.1 GCA_021776885.1 Planctomycetota bacterium | reverse complement strand
TCCGTGTGCGCGGCAAGGTCCGCCGCCGGGGTTGGGTCGCGGGCAAGCGACCCGACTGGAAAAAAGCCCTCGTCTGCCTGCGCGACGGCGACACCATCGACATCCTCTGAGGCTCCCATGGCTATTCGCAAATACAAGCCGACCTCGCCCGGCCGCCGCCACGGCAGCGTGCTGGACTATGCCGAGATCACGCGCCGGACGCCCGAGAAGTCGCTGCTGCGTCCGCTCAAGAAGACGGGTGGTCGCAACAACCGCGGTCGGATCACGGTCCGTCACCGCGGGGGTGGCCACAAGCGCATGTACCGCATGATCGACTTCAAGCGGAACAAGGACGGCGTGCCGTCGCGGGTGGCGACGATCGAGTACGACCCGAACCGCTCGGTGTTCATCGCGCTGCTGCACTACGCCGATGGCGAGAAGCGCTACATCCTCTGCCCGATCGGGCTCGAGGTGGGGCTGACGGTCATGTCGGGGTCCGAGGCCGAGCCGCATCCCGGCAACTCGATGCGCCTCGAGGACATCCCGATCGGCGTTCAGATCCACAACATCGAGCTCTCCCCGGGGCGCGGTGGCCAGATCTGCCGCTCGGCCGGCTGCTACGCGCAGCTGACCGCCCGCGAGGGCCGCTACGCCGTGGTGCAGCTGCCCTCGGGCGAGCTGCGTCGCATCCACGTGACCTGTCGCGCCAGCTTCGGTCGCCTCGGGAACACCGACCACCAGAACGTGAAGCTCGGCAAGGCCGGTCGGCGTCGTCACCTCGGTCGACGTCCCCACGTGCGCGGCACCGCGATGAACCCCGTCGACCACCCGATGGGTGGTGGTGAGGGGCGCACCGCCGGTGGCCGTCACCCCTGTTCGCCGACCGCCGTGCTGGCCAAGGGCGGCCGTACCCGCCGGCGCAGCAACCCGTCGAACGAGTTCATCATCCGCCGTCGCAAGAAGAGGAAGTCCTAATGGGACGCAGCGTCAAGAAGGGCCCCTACATCGACGCCAAGTTGGCCTTGAAGGTCGACCGGCAGAACGATCAGGGCACGAAGAACGCCATCAAGACGTGGGCGCGTGCGTCCACGATCCCCCCGGACTTCGTCGGCCACACCTTCCTGGTCCACAACGGTAAGCAGCACGTGAAGGTGCGCATCACCGAGGAGATGGTCGGGCACAAGCTGGGCGAGTTCGCTCCCACCCGGCAGTTCCGCGGCCACACCAACAAGAAGGAAGCCAAGCGATGAGCGGCACCGACACCAAGGGCTACGTCGCCAAGCACCGCTGGGCGCGCATCACTGCGCGCAAGGCGCGGCTGGTGGCCGATCTCATCCGTGGCCGCTCCGCCAACGAGGCCCTCGACCTGCTCGAGTTCTCTCCGCAGCGCGCCGGCGCCTTCTACCTGAAGGTGCTGAAGTCAGCCCTCGCCAACGCCAGCCAGGACGAAGAGGTCAACCTGAACCGCCTCTTCATCGCCGACTGTCGCGCGGACGAGGGCCCCATGTTGCAGAACCGCATGCGTTGGCGCGCCGGCCCCCAGGGTCGTGCGATGCCGTTCGCGAAGAAGACGAGCCATCTGACGCTCGTCCTCGAGGAGACTCCGGAGGAAGGGAACTAGGTCTCCATGGGACAGAAGATTCATCCGACTGGTTACCGCATCGGAACCATCGAGCCGTGGGCCTCACGCTGGCACGGCGGCAAGAAGAACTTCGCGAAGCTGCTGCTTCAGGACCGCGACATCCGTCGCCACGTCATGAAGGAATACGGCTCTGCTGGCATCCCGCGCATCGAGATCGAGCGCACGGGTGAGGCGGTCAACGTGATCATCTACACCGCCCGGCCCGGCGTGCTCGTCGGTCGCAAGGGTGTGCGCATCGACCAGCTCAAGACCGAGCTGCAGACGATCTGCGCGATGACGGTCCACCTGACCATCCACGAGATCAAGCGCCCCGAGCTCTCCGCTGGCCTCGTCGCCGAGGTGATCGCCGACGCGCTGCAGCGCCGCATGGCCTTCCGGCGTGCGATCAAGAAGGCGATCCAGACCACGATCCAGGCCGGTGCCCAGGGCATCAAGGTCGAGATCAACGGTCGCCTGGGCGGCGCCGAGATGGCGCGCACGGCCAAGGAGCGCGAGGGCCGCGTGCCGCTCTCGACCCTGCAGGCCCACGTCGAGTACGGCACCGCGGCGTCGCGCACGAGCTGCGGGATCATCGGCGTCAAGGTCTGGATCTACAAAGGCGACATCGATCGTGGCCAGAAGGTCAACTACCGCACGACCTCGAGCGCCGCTGGCGCCGGTCGCTTCGAGCGCGGGCGTGGCGGCGGAGGCCGCGGCCCCCGTGGAGACGGTGGTGGTCGTGGTGGTGGTCAGCGCCGAGGAGGTTCCTGATGGCTTACATGCCCAAGCGGATCAAGCACCGTCGGGTGCACCGCGGACGACTCAAGGGCTACGCGACGCGTGGCAACCGGGTCGAGTTCGGGGACTACGGTCTGCAGTCCCTGGACGCCGGCTGGATCACCGGTCGGCAGATCGAAGCCAGCCGTATCGCTGCCAACCGGGCCACCGGTGGCGTGGCGAAGATCTGGATCCGGATCTTCCCCGACAAGCCCATCTCGGCGAAGCCCGCCGAGACCCGCATGGGAAAGGGCAAGGGGGACATCGAGTTCTGGGCCGCCCCCGTGCGCCCGGGAACGATTCTCTTCGAGCTCGGCAACGTGACCGAGGAGAAGGCCAAGCTCGCGTTCAAGCGCGTGGCCCACAAGATGCCCATCAAGGTCCGTATGGTCCGGCGCGTGCCGACCACCTGAGCCGAGGTCCAACGGTGAAGATCGAAGAGATTCGCAGCAAGAACGACTCCGAGCTGGGCTTTGACCTGGCGCGGATGAAGAAAGAGCTGTTCGACTTGCGCTTCCGCGCGTCGATCGGCTCGGTCCAGAACACGGCGAGCATCGTCGACCACAGGCGGTCGATCGCTCGGATCCTAACAATCCTCCAGGAGCGTGCCCTCGGGACGCGTGGACAGGAGCCCCAAGCGTGACTACCGAAGTGAAGCGCTCGAGCGCCCGGGTGCTCCAGGGCATCGTCGTCAGCGACCGGATGGAGAAGACCATCACGGTGCGCGTCGAGCGGATGTTCAAGCACCCCAAGTACAAGAAGTACATCCGCAAGCACAAGAAGTACCACGCGCATGACGAGGCCTCGGCGGCCGCCGAGGGCGATCGGGTCGAGATCATGGAGACCCGCCCGCTGTCGAAGATCAAGCGCTGGCGTCTCGTGAGCGTGCTGCACAAGTCCGACCTGCCTGCGGGGGGTGAGCTGTGATCCAGATGCAGACGTACCTGGACGTGGCCGACAACACCGGCGCGAAGCAGGTCCAGTGCATCAAGGTCCTGGGTGGCACCCACCGGCGCTACGCCGGGCTGGGCGATGTCATCGTGGCCTCGGTCAAGAAGGCGATCCCCGGCTCGGAGGTCAAGACCGGCACCATCGTCAAGGGCGTGATCGTGCGCGTGAGGAAGAACACGCGCCGCGGCGACGGCTCGTACGTGCGCTTCGACCGCAACGCTCTGGTCCTCGTGGACGCCGAGAACAACCCGCGCGGCACGCGCATCTTCGGCGCCGTGGCGCGCGAGCTGCGCGAGCGCAGCTTCATGAAGATCATCAGCCTCGCGCAGGAGGTCATCTGATGGCCAAGCAATTCCACGTCAACCGCGGCGACCAGGTGGTCGTCATCGCTGGCAACGACAAGGGACGCACCGGCGCGGTGCTCGAAATCCACAGCAAGACCGGTCGCGTCACCGTCGAGGGCATCAACCTGCGCTGGCGCCACCACAAGCCCACGGAGCAGAAGCCCCAGGGCGAGCGCGTGCAGCAGGAGAGCCCGGTGCACGCCAGTAACGTCATGCTCCTCGATCCGGCGACGGGTAAGGGAACGCGCAAGCGGCCCAGCTGAGAGGCTGAAAGGCACGAATGATGACCGCCCGTCTAAAAGACAAGTACGACTCCGAGGTTCGCTCCAAGCTCAAGGAGCAGTTCGGGATCAAGAACGAGAACGCCGTCCCCAGGTTGCACAAGATCGTGGTCAACATGGGGGTGAAGGGCGCCGTGGAGAACAAGGGACGCGTCGAGACCGCGGCCCGCGACATGGCGATCATCACCGGCCAGCGACCGACCGTGCGCATCGCGCGGCGCTCGGTGTCCGGCTTCAAGCTGCGTGAAGGCATGCCGATCGGCTGCGCCGTGACCCTGCGTCGCCAGCGCATGTGGGAGTTCGCCGACCGTCTGATCTCGGTCGTCCTCCCGCGTATCCGCGACTTCCGCGGCGTCAAGGACAAGCTGGACGGTCGGGGCAACTACTCCCTGGGCCTGTCCGAGCAGTCCGTCTTCCCCGAGATCGAGTTCGACCGCATCGAGTTCCAGCAAGGCATGGACATCACATTCGTCACATCGAGTGACGACGACCGCCAGGGCTTCGCCCTGCTCAAGGAGCTTGGAATGCCCTTCCGCAACCGTGACGGGGAGCGTGCCTGATGGCAAAGAAATCACTCATCGCCAAGAGCTCGCGTCCGCCCAAGTTCAGCTCGCGTGCCTACACGCGCTGCAACTTCTGTGGCCGCTCGCGCGCGGTGTACCGCAAGTTCGGGATCTGCCGTATCTGTCTGCGCGAGAGAGCGCACCTGGGCGAGATCCCCGGCATGAAGAAAGCGTCCTGGTAAGCGCCATGATGACCGACCCGATCGCGGACATGCTCACGCGCATCCGCAACGCCAACTCGATCCGCGCCAAGAACGTCGCCATGCCGGCGTCGCGCATGCGTGTCGGTATCGCCGAGGTCCTCAAGAAGGAGGGCTTCATCAAGAGCTACGAGGTGATCGAGAAGAAGCCCTCGAGCGAGCTCCTGGTGACCCTCAAGTACGGCCAGGACGGCGAGTACGTGATCCGCGAGATCGACCGCATCAGCAAGCCCGGTCGCCGGGTCTACGCCGGTGTGGGGGAGCTCAAGCCCGTCTTGCGCGGGCAGGGCATCCAGATCGTCTCCACTCCCAAGGGCATCCTCTCGGACCGCATCGCACGCGAGCTGCGCGTGGGCGGAGAGGTCCTCTGCAAGGTCATCTGATATGTCCCGAATCGGAAAACAGCCCGTTCCCTTGCCCACGGGGGTGACCCTCGACGCGGGCTCCAACCGGGTCACGGTCAAAGGTCCCGGGGGCACCCTGGGCATCGACCTGCGGCCCGAGGTCAAGGTCGCCGTCGAGGACGGCCAGGCCGTCGTCGCGCTGACGGGGCAAGGCGGTTCTCGCCAGGCCTCGGCCTACTTCGGCCTGACCCGTGCGCTGATCGCGAACATGGTCCACGGCGTGACCCAGGGCTTCGAGAAGCGGCTCGAGATCATCGGCGTCGGTTGGAACGCGAACGCGCAGGCCAAGAAGGTGGTGCTCAACATCGGCTTCTGCCACCCGGTCGACATCGCGCTTCCGGACGGGGTCAGTGCCGAGTGCCCGAACCCGACCTCAATCGTCCTCAAGGGCGCCGACAAGCAGGCCGTGGGGCAAGTCGCCGCGGTCATTCGCAAGGTGCGCCCGCCCGAGCCCTACAAGGGCAAGGGCATCCGTTATCAGGGCGAGTTCGTTCGCCGCAAGGCCGGTAAGTCGTTCGGTAGCTGAGTCGACGCATGAAATCCCTCACGATCACCAAGAACAACCGGCGCTTGCGCCGCAAGCGTCACGTGCGTCGCGTCCTGCGGCGCAATACACAGGCGTTGCGGCTCTCGATCTTCCGGTCGAGCAAGCACATCTCCGCGCAGGTCATCGACGACGTGTCGGGCCGCACCCTGGCCCACGCGACCAGCGCCGCCAAGGGCGCCGCCGGGGACTTCGCGGGCAAGACCAAGACCGAGAAGGCCGCGCTGGTCGGCGCTGCGATCGCCGAGAAGGCGCGCGCCGCCGGCGTCGAGAGCGTGATCTTTGATCGCGGCTCTTCCAAGTACCACGGCCGAGTCAAGGCCCTTGCCGAAGCTGCCCGCGAGGGCGGACTGAAGTTTTAGACCATGAAGACCCAAATCGAGTATCTGGACCACGGCGAAGTCGACGAGCTCCAGAACCTCAGCGAGCTCCTGGTCAAGGTGAACCGCTGTGCCGCCGTCGTGAAGGGTGGCCGGCGCTTCTCGTTCTCCGGCCTGTGCGTCGTCGGCAACCGCGAGGGCGTGGTGGGCTACGGCTTCGGCAAGGCGCGTCAGGTTCCTGGTGCGATCGAGAAGGCGAACAAGGACGGCCGCAAGCACCTGCAGCGCGTGCCCCTGACCCCGTGGGGCTCGATCCCGCACGAGGTCACCGGGCGCTTCTGCTCGGCCGTGGTGCGGCTGATTCCGGCCTCCGATGGCACGGGCATCATCGCCGGCGCTTCGGTGCGTGGTGTGGCCGAGATGGCGGGCATCAAGAATCTCTTGTCGAAGTCCTACGGCTCGACGAACCCGATCAATCTGCTCAAGGCCACCCTCGATGGGTTGGGCCAGCTGCGGACCCCCGAGGAAGTTGCCGCCCTGCGCGGCGTGGAGCTCTGAGGCCATGGATCTCAAGACCGTCACTGCCAAGGGCACGCGCTACCAGCGGCGCCAGCGTATCGGACGAGGTGTCGGTAGCGGCAGCGGCAAGACCAGTGGTCGAGGCCACAAGGGTCGTGGCGCGCGCTCGGGCGCGAGTCGGCGTCCCGGCTACGAGGGCGGTCAGATGCCGATCTACCGCCGCGTGCCCAAGCGTGGGTTCACCAACGCGCGCTTCCGCACCGACTACACCATTATCAACGTCGACCGCCTGGCGGCCTTCGCGGATGGCGACACGGTGGACCTGGCGGCGATCCTCGAGAAGGGGCTCGTCAGCATGAACACGCCCCAGCTCAAGATCCTGGGCAACGGCGACATCGCGCACAAGCTCACCGTGCGCACCCAGAAGTGCAGCTCGTCGGCCGCGGAGAAGATCCGCGCCGCGGGCGGCGAAGTCATCCTCCTGGACTCCCGTGGTCGTGAGCAGGGTTCGGCCGACGCGGCCGCAGCCGGCTCCTGATCTCGCGCCCCAAGCATCCAGACCCAGGCGAACCAGGTGGAGAACAAACTCTCATCGCTGTTCAAGATCCCCGAGACCCGGGAGCGGATCTTCCGCACTCTGGGTCTCCTGATCTGCTACCGGATCGGGTTCCAGGTCCCCATCCCGGGGATGAGCCCGATCTTCCTGCAGCAGACCGGGGATCAGGGATTGTTCGGACTCCTGTCCGCGCTGTCCGGCGGCGCGATCGGCAACACGACGATCTTCGCCCTGGGCATCATGCCCTACATCTCGGCCAGCATCATTTTCTCGATGCTCGCCAAGGTCTCGCCGTCGATCGAAGCGCTCTCGAAGGAGGGCGCCGCGGGACAGAAGAAGATCAACCAGTGGACGCGGCTGGCGGTGGTGCCCATCGCGCTGATCCAGGCCATCTTCATCTACACCGGGGTCTTCCGTCAGAACCCGGAGATGATCGACCCAAGCATGCAGGGCAGCTCGATCGGCCTGGCGCTGATCGTGATCACCTCGCTGATGGCGGGGGCGCTCCTGGTGATGTGGATCGGCGAGCTGATCACCGAGTATGGCGTGGGCAACGGTGCCTCCCTG
>JAJFFA010000824.1 GCA_021776885.1 Planctomycetota bacterium | reverse complement strand
GCCATTCCTTCGGTTCCGCTGGGCGAGAGCCGTGCCGGCGCCCCTGGTGGTGCTGGCGCTGTGTATTCCCCTGGGGCGCCTCTTCGCCCTCGAGGAGGCGCACGACTACACCTTCTGGTACACGGCCCACCACGTGGGCCCGGAGTTCCTTGTCAACCTTCCCGGGTCACTGCTGAGCGCGGTCACCCTGCCCGACTTCTCGGTGGTCTTCAGTCCGACTTCGCTGAGGTACGTCGTCATGTACGCCCTGGTGGGCACCATCGAGTCCACGCTCAGTGTCCTGGCGGTGGACCAGATCGACCCGCAGCGGCGGAGGTCGGGCCTGAACCTCGACCTCTTCGCCGTCGGGGTCGGGAACCTCGTTGCCGCCTTCGTCGGCGGGCTTCCGATGATCTCCGAGATCGTCCGCAGCAAGGCGAACGTGGATGCGGGGGCGAGCTCGAGCTGGGCCAACTTCTTCCACGGCGCCTGCTTGCTGGGCTTCGTGGCTCTGGCCCCAGGGCTGCTGCACATGGTCCCGCTGGCTGCCCTGGGAGCGATGCTGGTCTACACCGGCTTGCGACTCGCTGCCCCATCGCAGGCGCTGCATGCACGCCACATCGGAGGCGATCAGCTGCTGCTGTTCATGACGACGCTGATCGTGACCCTGGCGACCGACCTCCTGATCGGGGTCGGGGCGGGGCTCGCTCTGAAGGTCTTCCTGCACACGGCGCGCGGCGCTTCGCCCTTGAGCCTCTTTCGAGCCAGCGTCGAGGAGAGTCGCAACGCGGAGTCCCTGGAGTTGAAGCTGCATGGCGCCGCCACGTTCCTGAGTCTGCTCAAGGTGCGTCGCAGCCTCAGCGTCCTCGATGAGAGCATTCGCCGCGTCGTGCTCGATCTGGGCGACGCCAGCCTGGTGGACCACACCTTCCTCTCGCGCATCGAGGAGATGGCGGCGGAATGGCCGAGCGCTGAGCTCGAGATCGTGGGCCTGGAGGGCTTCAAGTCCGCCTCTGCCCACCCGCAGTCCTCGCGAACGAGGAAGCGATGAGCGCCACAACATCGGACGCGGACGCTGCCCGAGTGCTGGACGAAGCCCTCGAGCACGTCGGCCACCTGCTCCCCGAGCAGACCCCGCTGCAGTCCTTCGTGCACCACAACACCCTGCACGCCTTCGAGCACCTGCCCTTCGAACAGGCCGTCCTGGAGGGCGCCCGTGTGTACGGGACCGAGCCCTACATGGAAGAGTCGGCCTTTGCGCTGCACCTCGCGAGCGGCCGGATTCTGCGCCAGGACGTGGACGAGGTGCTCGCCGCGGAGTCCTCCGACGACGAGCCACGGCAGGCGCAGCTCATGTCGCGGACCGCTTTCCGCAAGGCTCGGCTGCGCCACCTCTTCGAGCTACCGACCGGCGCGGCGCTCGAGTGGCAACTGATCGAGGGCGACGCGCGGCGCGCCTTCCACCCCACGGTGGACGTCGGTCGTCGCTCACACCTGCTGCGCGGTGCGACCCTGGTCCACGGCCCATTGCCGGAGGGAGAGTTGACTGCCCGCTCCTTGAGCAGCCTCTGGCGGCAGCTGGAGCGGGCGGCTCCGGAGCGATGCCCGCAGCCCAGCGGTCCGAGACGCCGGGACGAGTTGCTTGCCGCTGCCGGTGTCGACATCGACCAGCAGGTTCAACCGCTGCTCATACGGCTGACCTCGAGCTTTCTCGACCAGGGGCTGGCGAGCTGGCACATGCCCGACGTCGGACTGGGTCTGCTGCGCGCGACGAGGCGCCTGCTCGGCATGGGCGCAGGAAGCCCTGATCCGTGGCGCCGCGGGCTGGGGCGCGAACTGCGCCGACAGGAGCGCGAGGGCTGGGACGCGCGCCGCACGTGCGCGTGGGCGCTGACGCAGATGGGGCTGGAGCTCGAGCGCTGGCCGGACGTGGTGCAGGCGACGCTGCTGTCCCTGCGCGGCTGGGCAGGCATGGTTCAACAGTTCGCGCTTCGACCCGATCGGGCTCCGGTGGAGCCGAGGCCGGCAGCGCTGGACGACTACCTCGCTCTCTACCTCACCCTCGAGCTGTTCGCGGCGCGGCATGCCCTGCGCACCGCGGCAGAAGACCTCGGCGGTTTCGAGGCGCTGACGGATCGCTTGCGGTCGACCTCGCGCGAGCCCGACCGCGAGCTCGTCTACGAGGCCTTCGTCCTGGCTCAGGCCCTCGAAGTCGACGTCGTGGCCCTCTACGAGGCTCGGGCGGCGCAGAGCTGGCTGGACGAGGTGCGCTCGTTCGACGCGCTCGAACGGCGCCGGGTCATGCACCTGGCCTTCGAGCGCCGGCACCGGGTCGAGGTCCTCGACGGGATCATCGCGCACTGTCGCCTGTCGGCGTCGTCTCCGCCCGCGCCACGCTTCAAGGCCGTGTTCTGCTTCGACGAGCGGGAGTGTTCCACACGCCGCCACCTCGAGGAGGCGTTTCCAGATGTCGAGACCTTCGGCTATGCGGGCTTCTTCGGAGTCGCGATGGCCTACCAGGGGCTGGGCGACCTGCGGCCGAAGCCCCTGTGCCCGGTCAACGTCGTGCCGCGCCACCTGGTGCGTGAGCGGGCCCTGCGCCCGGAGGAGGAGGCGGCCTACCTGGCGGCGCGACGACGGCAGGGCTCCGTCGCGGAGGCCCTGCCCGTCGGCGGCAGTACGTTCACGCGGGCCGGCCTCTTGACTCCGCTGCTGGGGCTCGCGTCCGTCGTGCCCCTGATCGGGCGCTGCCTGTTTCCGCGTCTCGCGGGGCGGGTCGCCGCCCGCTGGCATCACGCTTCGAGCGCTCTACCCGTCTCGCGCCTGGCGCTGGAGCGCCGGTCGGAAGAGCTCGACGAGCATGGCCGGGCCAAAGGGTATTCGCTGGCCGAGATGGCCGACGTGGTAGAGGGCATGCTGCGCACCATCGCCATGGAGCTCGCAGAGGGGCAGCTCGTGCTCGTGGTGGGGCATGGCTCCTCCAGCCTGAACAATCCACACGAGGCCGCGCACGACTGTGGTGCCACGGGGGGAGGGCGAGGCGGCCCCAACGCGCGCGCGTTTGCGTCGATGGCGAACCGACCTGGCGTGCGCGAGATCCTGGCGCAACGCGGGCTGAAGGTTCCGGAGACCACCTGGTTCGTGGGCGCGTACCACAACACCTGCGACGACTCGATGCAGTACTTCGACCTGGATCTCGTGCCCGACACCCTGGTCGCCGAGCTGAGGCACGCGCGCACGGCCATGCAGGAGGCCTGCAAGCTCGACGCCCACGAGCGCTGTCGTCGCTTTGGTTCGGCGCCAGAAGACCTGGACCTCGAGCATGCTCTGGCCCACGCCGAAGCGCACGCCATGGACCTGGCCCAGCCTCGGCCGGAGTACGGTCACGCCACGAATGCGGTCGCGATCGTCGGGCGCCGCAGCCGGACCCGGGGCCTCTTCCTGGATCGGCGAGCCTTCCTCATCTCCTACGACCCGCTGACAGATCCAGAGAGCGACGTCCTGGCGCAGCTTCTGTCTGCGGTCGTTCCGGTCGGAGCCGGGATCAACCTCGAGTACTACTTCAGCTTCGTCGATCCCACGGGCTATGGCTGCGGAACGAAGCTGCCGCACAACATCGTCGGGTTGATCGGCGTCATGGACGGCCATGCGTCGGACCTGCGCACAGGGCTTCCCTGGCAGATGGTCGAGATCCACGAGCCCGTGCGGCTGTTGGCCATCATCGAGGCGCTGCCGAAGACCCTCGAGGGCATCCTCTCGACCCATCCCGCCCTGGCCAGCGTGATCTCGAACGGCTGGATTCAAGTGGTCGCCTGGGAGCCAGGCACAGACCGCATGCACGTCCTCGGGCGGCAGGGCTTCGTCGAGTACGTCCCCGAGAACCCGCGCATTCCGGTCGTTCAGCACTCGGCCATGTTCTACCGCGGCCAGCGTGGGCACCTTGGGCTCGCACGCGCGGATGCGGCCTTGGCCGGGGCGCTCCCTGCAGCCACGAGCGGAACGCCCAGAGGCGTCGCGAAGATCGGGGAGCCCGCATGAGTGCCGCCTGGACAGACCTGGCGGTCGTGGCGATCCTCGCGCTGCCGGCCCTGGCTCTCATCGTGCTCGCGCTGGCCGCGTGGTTTGGCTTGCTCGGCGAGCGGGTCGTCGTCGCGGTACTCGGATGGGCCTACTCGGGAGCCCTGGCGTGCAGCCTGGCTCTGATCGCGGCCTCGGTGGTCAGCGGAACCCGCGGCTACGAAGTCACCCTCGGTGACTGGTTCGGTGTCGGTCACTACCACTTCCAGTGGCGGCTGGTCGCGGACCGGCTGTCGCTGCCCTTCGCTGCATTCGTTGCGCTCCTGGTCGGATTGATCGGAGCCTTCTCGCGGCGCTACATGCATCGCGAGCCGGGCTTCCTGCGCTTCTACCTGCTC
>JAJFFA010000823.1 GCA_021776885.1 Planctomycetota bacterium | reverse complement strand
CTCAGGCGTGAGGCGAAACTGGATCGTTTGTCCAACCTGGCGCAGGACGGTGTCCGCCGGATAGACCTTGGCGGTCAGCTCCAGTTCGTCGCGGCGCAAGAAGCCCTCGAAGGTGTCCGAGGTGTCGTCGGTCTGGCCCTCCTCGGTATGAACGGTGAGGCGCACGGTGAACTTCTTGCGCTCTTCGTAGGCCGAGCGGAACGCGTAGACGTGGTCGACCTTGGGCTCTGTCGTCTCGACGCGCGTCTGGCCGTCGCCGAAGTCCCAGACGTACTTGGTGATGGACCCCGTGGGGGACGAGGAGCTCGCATCGAAGGTGACGGCCTCGCCGAAGGGGATAGTGTCCGCCAGAGGCTTCAAGCGTGCCGCGAGCTCGAGGTCGAGCTCGACCTTCGCTGCGATACCCGGACGGAGCGTGAGCTCCTTGCGGGCTCGGACCCCCCTGTCGCTGACGGCCATGACGATCACATCCTGTGATGCTCCGCCGACCGGGACGGCCACGGAGATCGGGAAAGTGGGCGAGGCCGTGCGCTCAGTACCCACATAGAGCTCGGTGGCGCGGCCTCCGGAGAGGCTGACATCGACCTGGGCGGGCATGCGCAGGCTGAACGTGTTGGGACCTTCGGACGTGAGGGTGCGGGTCATGCTGGCGGTCACACCGCCTTCCGAGACGGCCGTGATCTCGACCTCGCGTTCCTCGCCCTCGGCGACGGCAGAGACGCGCGCCTCGTAGAGGCCGGGGGTCTCCTCATCGAGCTGGCCCTCGGCGGAGGCGACGCTTACCCGCTCCATCGAGAGGGAGCTCGGGGTGATCTGAACCTGGACTGCGGTCGTGGAGCAGGCGGCCGCACCGAACAGGGCGAGGGTGGCGGCGACGCAGCGGACGAGCGGACGAGCGGACAACATGTGGTACCTCCGTTTTGAGACGAGTGGGCAGGGCACCCCTTCAGACGCGAGCCAGAAGGAGGATGAAGTCAGTCGCAGAGCTTAGCCGGTCGAGCTGGCTCGATTCGAGGCACGAGGGTCATCTCGCGCACCACGCTCCAGAACGAAGCTTCGGGCACACCCGCTTCTGTCGTGGGGGAAGGGCATGCTCGCCGCTCCTACCTCTGCCCCGCCGCGTTCGGCTCGAGCTGCGCCTCGAGGGCGGCGATGGCCAGCTTGTTGTCGAAGTGGCGCGCCCACTCGAGGGGTGTGCGGCCGCCGAGGGTCAGGGCGCTCGGGTCCGCGCCTGCGGCGAGCAGGGCGGTCAGGCTGCGGTCGTTGCCGTGCTCGACCCGCGCGGCCATGCCCAGGGGGGTCAGCCCGAGGTCGTCTGACGAGTCAGGGTCGGCGCCGCGTTCCAGCAGCGAGCGCACCAGCTCGTCCTTGCCGTCGTAGCTGGCCCAGAGCAGGGGCGTGACGCCCTCCGCGCCGCGCACGTCGGGGTCGAGTCCCGCAGTGATCAGCAGCTCGGCCATCTCGACGAGCCCTGAGGTCGTGGCCCAGTGCAGGGCGGAGCTGCCCTCGGCGTCACGCGCGTCGAGCTCGGCTCCCGCGGACAGGAGCAGGGGCACGAGCTCCAACTTGTTGCTGCGCACCGCGCGCAGCAGCGGGGTCATGCCATCCTGCGTGCGTGCGTTCGGATCGGCTCCTGCGGCCAGGAGCTGCTGCACCGCCCAGGTGTCCGGCGCGTCGTACCAGGCCGCCAGGATCAGTGGCGTCGCGCCGTACTCCGTGCGGGCGTCGACTTCAGCGCCGTGTTCGAGCAAGAGCTCGATCCGGGTCGCGTCGTGCACGGCCAGGTGCAGGGGCGTCAAGCCGCCGGCACCCGCTGCGTTCGGGTCGGCGCCCGCGTCGAGCCGTTCGAACAGCTGCGCCAAGCTGCCGAAGGCGGCCGCGAGGTGGAGCGGCTGCAGTCCGAGCTCTGCCGGCGTCGCGCTGCGCGCCGGACGCGGACCGCGTAGGGCAGCGGACGGCGCCGGATCGAGGGCGCAGCACAGGGCCATGCAGGCCCAGGCCGTGGCCGCGGTGGAGATGAACTGGTGCATCCCGTGCGGGAAGCCGCTCTCGAAGTACGGCAGCCCGGGAGCACGCCTGCGCGTCTCCACCCGCCAGGATCCGTCCTCGAGCTGGGTCTCGAGCAGGAAGTGCAACCCGCGTCGGAAGGCGGGGTCGTCCGGTGCCATGCCCGCCATCTGCTGCAGCGCCACGAGAGCCTGACCCGTGGCGTAGGCGTCGCTCTCCATCGTCTCGAGCTGGGCCCACCCGCCATCTTCGCGCTGGGCGTTCAGGATGTCGTCCGCGGCCGCGGCCAGGTGCGCCTGGGTCGAGCCGGCCCAGGCCAGACCGAAGAGGCGCATGGCACGCTCCTCCGCGTCCCCGGGCTCGAGCGCCTCGAGCCAGCGCCGGGCACGGGCGATCGCCGCTTCCGCGTCCCGCGCACGGGTGTCGGGGCGATAGAGGTCGAGGGCGCGCAAGGCGATCGCCGTGCCCGTCGCCTGTGACGCTTCGAGGGGCGGACGGTAGCTGGTCGAGCGCCACGAGCCGCGCTCGCCCGGCCCTACCTCGCGCACCGCGTTCCCGGCCAGGAAGTGGGCCATGGCGTCGGTGCGCTCGTCCCGCGCGACGTCCGCGGCCGCCAGGGCCACGAGCTGAAAGCTGCGCCCGAACGTGCCGTTCACGCCCGCGTCTCCGTGCAGGCTGCCCCCGGGCGTCAACGCGAGCATGCGCTCCACCTGGCGTGCGTGCAGCTCCTCGTCGACGGCCAGTCCGCGCTCCTTCGCCATGACCACGGCCAGGGTTCCCAGCCCCTGGTGGTGGCACGAGATGCAGCTGACCTCCTCGATCCAGGTGTCCATGCTGCCTTGCAGCAGGGGCAGGGAACGCGCGAGCGCGGTCCTCGAGCGCTCCAGCTGCAGCTTCGGTTCGAGCCCGAGCTCGAACTCGGGGCGATGCTCCGGCTCCGTCGCCGTCGAAGGGGACGCCGAGCAGCCCGAGAGGAGGACAAGAACAACGCACAGCCATGCATGGGAGTCCATGCCATCAGCATATCCACGAGCGGCACCGAGGCGGCCTCGAGCGGCGGGGGAGTACACTCCCCGCGCGCGGCTCGGACTTCGGCAACTCCGAGGAGGAGCGCAAATCATGAACCACCCGCAACCTGTCCTTACTCTGCTCGCCGGAGTTCTCCTGGGCGGCGGGCTGGTGTGGTTCGCCACTCCCCGTGAGTCCTGGGTCGGCGAACCTGCGGAGTCCGTGGCGCGCCCGCTGCAGTCCTCGCCGCCGCCCGCCGAGGACGCTGGATCCGGACCCCTTCCGGTCGGCCCCGCGAGCGCCCCATTTGCCGAGCCCGCCCTGCCCCCGACGCCCGAGCGGGAAGCGGCGGGCAGCGGGCTCTTCTCGCAGGCGCTCGTGGCCTACGCACGCGACGGGATCGAGGCGGGCTGGGGCCAGCTGCGCTCGGACGCCCTCGGGCAAGAACGCGCCGCAGAGGGCATGGGCCAGTTCGAGCAGCGGGTGCTCGATGCACCGCAGTCGATCGGCCTGAGCCTCGCGCGCCAGGCGAGCGAGCGCGAAGCGGCCCTCGAGGACCTGCGCAGCGGCGGCGTGTTCGCCCTGCTCGAGGCCCTCGAAGACGGCGGCGGTCCCCTGCCCGACCTGGTGCGCAGCGACGCCGAGTTCGAGGCGCTCTTCGAGCGCGCTGCGCCCGAGAGCTTCCTCTCCGGGCTGAGCTACAGGAAGAGCGCCGAGCCCTTCGCCGACGGCACGACCCTTGACTTTCCCGCGGGTGTCTTCGAGCTCGGCGACATCACGGACTACTGGCCCGTGTTCCCGCGCGACGTCACCCTCGCCGGCGCGGGCCGGGACGCGACACTGCTCGTGGTGGGCGATCTGTCCGCCGACGAGCGGCTACGTAACTTCACCCTGCGCGACTGCACGGTCTTCACGGACAACGAGTACCTGTTCGACCTCCGGCGCGAGGCCGCCGGTATTCGCCTCGAGCGCGTTCGGTTGACCGGCTTCGACACGGGCGCGGGTAAGTCCTGCGCCTTCGGCACAGAAGAGCTCGCGCTGCTCGCGGTCGACTCGCTCTTCGTAGCGGGCTACGGGCGTCATCCTGAATACGGCCGGCTGTTCGACGTGCGCACCGATGCTCTGGTCGCGCGCTTCGAGAACTGCCGCTTCGAAGGGCTCCAGCTGGACCTGGAGCGGACGCGCCCCGGCGCCACGGTCGTCTTCGAGACTTGCACGTTCATCGACCTCTCCGACTACGAGGATCCCCGTCGGGTGCAGGAAGCGCGCGCGGGCATCGTCTTCGACTCGTGCTCGTTCCAGGGTAAGGGGCGCTGGGAGGGCCAGCCGGGGGGCGAGCCGTGGGAGCCCGTGGCGCTCGACCTGAACGACCTCTTCCCCGGCTGGCGAGACGCCCTCCAGCGCTGACGCGTCTGCCCGGCGCTAACGCTCGCTCGAGGCCTCGCTGGCCTCGGCGGCGGCAAGGTCTTCCATGTAGTCGCGGTACTCGCTTCCGGCGTCGACGGCCATGACGTGCGCTTCGCGGACGGCGTCGGCGTAGGGCACGGCGTAGTCGGGCTCGATGCCCTCGGCTTCGAAGCCCTTGCCGGTCCGGGGGTCATAGGTGCTGCCGATGGGCAGGAACATCTGGAAGCCCTCGGGCAGGGGCCGCAGGGTGTCTCCGAAGTTGCCCGCGCCGGCGGTGCGTTCGCCCACGAGGGTCACGCGTTCGGTGACCTTCAGTCCGAAGGTGAAGGACTCCGCCGCGGAGCCGGTGCCGCGGCTCGTGACCAGGAAGACGGGCAGGTCGGGACGCAGCCGGCCCTTGATGTCCTTGGCGGTCCAGCGCTCATGGGGCTCTTCCATGCCGCGCTGGAAGGAGTTCGACAGGTGGGTGGGCTCGCTGAACAGGTAGCCGGACAGGTAGGGGATGATGGTGCCCGCACCGCCGGGGTTGCGGCCGATGTCGATGATCAGGGCGTCGACGCTGTCGAAGAAGGCCATCACGGCGTCGACGCGCGCCAGGGCGTCGGGCGAGGGGCTGAAGGTGCGCAGGTCGATGTAGCCCACGTTGCCTTCCATCAGGCGCAGCTCCTGGAAACCGTGGTTGACGCGCCTGAAGTCGGGCATGCCGGGCCAGGAGCCGCCGTCCTGGACGCGCGTGGGACCGCCGCCTTCGTCCCCGGGGTCCCCGCTGACCCTGCGGCGAATCATGGTACGGCCCCCGCCGGCGGGGGCGCCGCCGGGCTGCGCCAGCATGATCTTGAGGTGCTTGTCGTTCGAGAGCTCGAACAGTTCGGCGCTGAGTTGAGCGGCGAAGGCGCGCCGCTCGACCAGGTCGTCGTAGGCGCCCTCGGCCAGGCGCGTCTCCAGGTACTCGGCGAACTCCTTGCCCTTGTCGGCGTACAGGTAGCCGTCGGTCAGCTTGCGCGCGATGTCCTGGACGACGGCCGTGCGTTGCGTATCGGTCAGCGGGCTGGTGTCCTGGGTCGGGCCGGCGCCCAGCATCAGGGCCAGGGCGGCTGTCGTGAACAGGTTTGCGATCATCGGTCCGTTCCTTGTGCTCTTCGAGGGTTCGGTCAGTATCGGTCTTGGGGAGGGGTCGGTCAGCTCTTGGCGCGGGTGCCCGCGGGGCGCCGCTGCCCGGAGCGCTCCACGCGCTCGAGGACTCGCTTCGAGAGGCTCTTCTTGTCCAGGGCGGCGTTGGCGCGCTCGAGCAGGCCGAGAACGTCGCCGCCGGCCTGCTTGAAGAGCTGCGCTTGTACGTGGGCGATGTGATCCCAGACCGCGTGCAGCTGGGGCATGGTGCGCCGGCCCTTGGCGGACAGGGACAGGACGCTGCGGCGCCCGTCATCCGGATCCTTCGAGCGCCGCACAAGGCCCATGCCGGCCATGTCCTCGAGGCTCTGCACGACGGAGGGGTGGGCCAGGCCCAGGCGCTCGGCCACCTCGGTCACGGTCAGGGGGCCCTCGGCCTCCAGCAGCAGCAGGGTCGATCCCCAGCGCGGCTTGATGCCCAGACCCAGCTCGCGATGGATCTCCGCCGACTCGTCCATGAGCCGCTGCATCATCCGCTTGAAGCGGTGGGCCAGGGTCAGGATGCCCAGGGACTCGACGAAATCGCGGTGTTCGGTCATTGTGTAGGCGCCTACGCATGTGAGCGGAGAGCGTTAGCCGATCTCGCGGAAAATCTTCGGGGGTACGCCGCATCGACCCCTGAGGCGTGCGTAGACTGGAAGTTGTGTTCGGCCATTCGCTCGATGCTGACAAGGATGCGCGGCACGACGACTACGTGCACGTCGGGCGCAATGTCGCGGTGCTGCGCTTTCGGATTCGGCCTGACGATGCTCAGTGGGCGGCGCTGAACAGCGTCGGCCCGGCGCCGGCCGTGGCCTTTCCCGTACGCCCCGTGCGGATCCATCACGAGGGGCTCGAGCCCTTCGTCGCCGACGCCAACCACGCGATCCTGTTCGACACCGAGCGCCCCTACCGGCGTTCGCTCATCGATGGTGAGGGCGCGGAGGCGATCTCGTTCAAGTTTCCGGCCGAGGTCGTGCGCGAGGCCGTGGCGCAGCACGACCCGCGCGCTCGGGACGCCGCGCGGGTCTTCGAGCGCGGATTCAGTCGCGTCTCGTCGCAGCTCTTCTTGCATCAACGCCAGCTGTACGCGCACCTGCTGCGCAGGAGCGCCGTCGATCCGCTTGCGGTGGAGGAGCACGGTCTCACGATCCTGGCCGGCGTAGCGCACGGAGCGTACGCGCAGCGCCGGCGCCCGATGCGTCGCTCCGCCGCGCCCGAGACCGAGGCCTACCGCCGTGGCCTGGCGGAGGGGATCAAGGAGCTCCTGGCGGGCTGCTTCAGTGAGCGCCTGACCCTCGACGATGTGTCGGACGCCACCGGAGGAGGCTCCCCGTTCCACCTTTGCCGCGTCTTCCGGGAGCACACGGGTGCGCCGATCCACAGCTACCTGACCGACCTGCGGCTGCGCGCCGCCGTGGAGCGTCTGGCGGACGGCGAGCCGGTCGGGCGCACGGCTGCGCGGGTCGGCTTCGTCTCGCACTCGCACTTCACCGACGTGTTCCGCCGGCGCTTCGAGGTCTTGCCCTCGCGCCTGGGACGGGCCCTGCGCGGCGGGCAGCTCGCCCCGCTGCGGGCCTGACCCGCACCTGTCGAGTTCTTGCTCCGCTTGGCGCGAACGTGCTCGGCGGCGTGGGGCGTCCCCGCGGGGCCGCGGCCCGGTCTAGGGTCGGGTACCCGGCAAGGCCCCAGGAATCTCGACC
>JAJFFA010000822.1 GCA_021776885.1 Planctomycetota bacterium | reverse complement strand
GGAGGCCCCCCCCATGCAAACGTCGCCCGCCCCGCGCACGTCCGAGACCGCCATGGATGCTCTCTGCGTCGACACGATCCGCACCCTCGCCATCGACGCCATCCAGAAGGCCAACTCGGGTCACCCCGGGTTGCCCCTCGGCGCCGCACCCATGGGTTACGTCCTGTGGCAACGCCACCTGCTCCACGATCCCGCGGACCCGAGCTGGCCGGATCGCGATCGCTTCGTGCTCTCGGCGGGGCACGGCAGCATGCTGCTCTACGGGCTGCTGCACCTGTACGGCTACGACCTGTCCCTGGACGCGATCAAGGACTTCCGGCAGTGGGGCTCCAAGACCCCCGGGCACCCCGAGTACGCGCACACCCCGGGCGTCGAGGCCACGACCGGCCCCCTCGGGCAGGGCGTGTCGAACGCGGTGGGCATGGCGATCGCGGAGCGCGTGCTCGCCGGCCTCTTCAACCGCGAGGGCCACAGCATCGTCGACCACAAGACCTGGGCCCTCGTCTCCGACGGCGACCTGATGGAGGGCATCGCCTACGAGGCCTGCTCCCTCGCCGGTCACATGGGGCTGGGCAAGCTCAACTTCCTCTACGACTCCAATGACATCAGCCTCGACGGGCCGATGTCCTTGACCTTCTCGGAGGACGTCGGCGCGCGCTTCAGCTCGGCCGGGTGGCACGTGCAGGAGGTGAAGGACGGGGACACGAACCTCGACGCCCTCGACCAGGCGATGCAGAAGGCGGCGGCCGAGACGAGCCGTCCCTCGATCGTCATCGTCAAGACCACCATCGGCTTCGGCTCGCCGAACAAGGCCGGCAGCGCCGCCGCCCACGGCAGTCCCCTGGGGGAGGAGGAGGTGGCCAAGACCAAGGCCGCGCTGGGCTGGAAGTCGACCGAGGCCTTCCACGTGCCCGAGGACGCGCGCACGCACTTCGCCGTGGGTGCAAAGCGCGGCGCCGACGCCCACGCGGCCTGGAAGCAGCGCTTCGCGGCCTGGAGCGCGGCCCACCCCGAGCTGGCCGAGCAGTGGGGCCTGGCCCTCGCGGGCGAGCTGCCCGCGGGCTGGGACGCCGATCTGCCGACCTGGGAAGTCGGGACGAAGGAAGCCTCGCGCAAGTCCGCGGGGCTGACCCAGAACGCCATCGCGAAGCACGTGCCCTGGCTGGTGGGCGGTGACGCGGACCTCTCGTGCTCGACCAACACGTCGCTGAAGGGCGCGGGCAGCTTCGACGCGGCGACGGGTCAGGGCCGCAACATCCACTTCGGTGTGCGCGAGCACGCGATGACGGGCATCGCCAACGGCATGGCGTACCACGGCGGGGTGCGCCCCTTCGTCGCCACCTTCTTCTGCTTCGCGGACTACATGCGCCCCTCGATCCGTCTGGCCGCGTTGAACGGCCTGGCGCCGATCTACGTCTGGACCCACGACTCGATCGGCCTGGGCGAGGATGGCCCGACGCACCAGCCCGTCGAACACCTGGCCAGCCTGCGCGCCATGCCCAACATGACGATCCTGCGCCCGGCCGACCCGACCGAGACGGCCGAGGCCTGGCGCGTCGCCATGCGGCACACCCGGGGGCCCGTCGGGCTGGTGCTCTCGCGCCAGGGGCTGCCGGTCATCGACCGCGCCACCCACGCCCCGGCGAGCGGCGTGGCCCGCGGCGCCTACACCCTGATCGACGCGGGTAGCGAGCTGCGCCTGATCCTGATCGCCACCGGCTCCGAGGTCGCCCTGGCCCTCGAGGCACGCACGGCCCTCGAGGCCGCGGGCATCGGCACGCGGGTCGTGTCCCTGCCCTCCTTCGAGCTCTTCTCGGCCCAGGACCAGGCCTACCGCGACGGGGTCTTGCCGCCCGCCCTGCGCGCGCGCCTGGCCATCGAAGCCGGCACTTCCTTCGGCTGGGAGCGCTGGGTCGGCAGCGAGGGCGACATCCTGGGCGTCGAGCGCTACGGCGCCTCGGCCCCCGCCGAGCGCATCCACGAGGAGTACGGCTTCACCGTCGACAACGCCGTGCAGCGCGCGAAGGCCCTGCTGCGCCGCCTCGGCTGAATCGATCGCTTCCCCGCGCATGGGCGCGGGGGAGGCGCGCGCGGGGCGTGATGGCCTCCTGCCGCGGGAAACGCCGATAGGCTCCCCGGCCGCCCGGGAATCCGTCAGAATCGGGGCAGGCCATGCCCGACGAGCCGATCCAGCGACCCTACTGCCTCTACTGCTACGCGCCGATGCAGCCCTTCCGGGAGGCCAGCGCGCACTGCGAGGTCTGCCAGCGCGTGAACCTGCACCTGGACCAGAGCGTCTACTGGACGCGCGAGAAGGACATGGTGGACCTCGAGATCGTGGCCAAGACGACCCTGGTCGTGGTCCTGGGTAGCTTCAGCGGGGTGATGCTCTTCTCGTACGACGGCGGCGGCACGGGGCAGGGCTGGGCGGCGGGCATGCCGGTCCTGTTCGGGGCCTACGCCTGGGACACCGCCTCGAAGCTGACGCGCGAGTCGCCCTACCTCAAGGCCTCGATCGTCTGGTCGATCGCCCTGGCGCCCATGGGATTTCTGCTCGCCTGGCCGGCCCTGGCCTACCCCGGCTGGAACCCGGTAGCGCGCCTGCTCCTGGTCGTCGTCGGAGCGACCTGCTTCCTCGCAGCCTTCCTGGCGCCGTTCACCGCGGGCTGGTTCGAGCGCTGGAAGCGGCGCCGCATCCGCACGCGTCGCGAGCGCGCTCTGCGCATCATTGCGACGCGCTGAACGCTTCGTATCCTCACTTCACTTGGGATCGAGCAGCCCGCGCTCCTCGAGGGCGGCGAGGACCGCCGCCGCGATCATGCCGCTGCCTTCGGCGCTCGGGTGGATATCGTCGCTACGCTCCTGGCGCAGCTCGAGCAGGCCGCGGCGGCGAAAAGGCCGCGCCAGATTGACGAACTCTAGCCCGGCGCGGCGCAGCTCGTGCTCCACGATCCGGTAGCCCGTGTCCCAGGCGCGGCGACTGCACCAGGGGAAGAGCTCGCGTAGGGCCGGGATCAGGACGACCTGCACCTCGAAGCCAGCCTCCTGGCCCAGCTCGGAGAGGCGCCCCAGTCCCCAGCGCAGGCGCTCGATGCGCTCGGCCTCCGTGTACCAGCGCAGGGTCGCCTGGGCGCGGCGGCAGTCGCGCGGCGGCCGCTCGCGCGGCAGCTCCTCGTCCAGGGCCGCCATCAGGCCAGCCAGGGTCTCGTCGCCGGCGATGGAGAGGCGCGGGATGCCCTCTTCGCGCAGCGCCGCGAGGGTCTCCAGGTGCGCCGCGCGCCCCCGCTCCCGCCAGCGGCGGTAGGCGCCGAGGAGGGCCGAGTCCGCGAACCAGCGCAGCCGCGGGTCGCGCCCGAGGTAGGGCAACTGCACGGTCGCCGTGCCGATGTCGTTGATGCAGTAGGCGTAGACGACGATATCGGGGTCGAGGGCCAGCGCCTGGTGCTCGAGGCGCTCGAGGGAGTCGCGCAGGTCGTAGCCCTCGACCCCCGCGTTGAGCACCTCGATCGAGCGACCCGAGTCGATCCCCTGGCGCTCGAGCTGCGCCGCCCAGGTGTCCTCGGTCGCCAGCCCGGTCCCGAAGGTGATCGAGTCCCCCATGGCGACGATGCGCAGGGTCCCCGGAGACTTCCGCAGCGCAGCGTCCCGGCCACGGAAGCCCTGGGCGTTGGTCCGGACCTGAACCCCCCAGACGCTACGCTCACGTGAGGGGAAGAGGTCGTAGAGGCGGTGGTCCGTGTCCGCGGGGGCGAGCTGGCGCAGGAGCCCCTGCCGCCCGATGGGAGTTCGGCTGACCGGGGCCACGATCCGGGCCACGAGCTCGGCCAGGGGCAGGGCCAGGACGAGGCCCGCGAAGAGGGCGAGGATTCGTCTCTTGGCGCGTGACATGGGAGGAGAACCAAAGACTACCCCGCTGCGGCGGCGCCGGCGACCGCACCTCGCTACCCTCTGGAGCATGGACGTCGCCCAGACCCCCCGCCAACGCTTCCTGGCCGCCTGCAGGCGCCAGCCCGTGGACCGCGCGCCGGCGTGGATGATGCGCCAGGCCGGCCGCTATCTGCCCGAGTACCAGGAGCTGCGCAGCGGCCACGAGTTCCTCGAGATGGTGCACCGCCCGGAGCTCGCCGCCGAGGTCACCTGCCAGCCGATCCGGCGCTTCGGCATGGATGCGGCGGTGGTCTTCTGTGACATCCTCGTGCCGCCCGAGGCCATGGGCCTCGAGGTGCGCTTCGTCGAGGGCCGCGGTCCCGTGATCGACAACCCCGTGCGCTGCGCCGCCGACGTCGATGCCCTGGCCGACTTCGACCCGCGCGAGAAGACCGGATTCCTGTTCGACACCCTGCGCCGCGTGCGCGATGAGCTCGGGGACGAGCGCGCGATCGTCGGCTTCGCCGGTGCGCCCTTCACCCTGGCCAGCTACGCCATCGAGGGCGGTAGCTCGCGCAACTACGAGAACACGAAGCGCATGATGCTGGCCGAGCCCGAGCTCTTCGAGCGCCTGCTCGGGCGCATCGCGCAGACCACCATCCCCTACCTCGAGATGCAGGTCGAGGCGGGGGCCGACGTGCTGCAGCTCTTCGACTCCTGGGGCGGCGCCCTCGACGCGACCACCTGGACCGAGCGCATCGCGCCCCACGTCGCGACGATCGTGCGCGGCGCCAAGGCCACGGGCGTGCCCGTGATCCTCTACGTCAACGGCTGCCACCACCTGCTCGAGGCCATGGCGGACACCGGCGCCGACGTGCTCTCCATCGACTGGCGCGTGCCCCCCGCCGACGCCATCCGGCGCGTCGGCCAGCGCGTCGCACTGCAGGGCAACCT
>JAJFFA010000821.1 GCA_021776885.1 Planctomycetota bacterium | reverse complement strand
GGCGCGCGCTACCCGTAGCGGCAGCAGCTTCGCCGTCGGGGGCGGCGGCCGGATCCACCGGGGTCAGCCCCAGGGCGGTCATGGCGGCGACCTTGATGTCGCGGGTCGAGAACTGCGGCGACTCGAGCACGTCGATCAGCTCCTGGGCGATGCGCTGGCGCTTGGCGTTGTCGCTCGTGCGGTGCCCGATCAGGCCCAGGCCGTAGGTCGCGAAGGCGCGGGTGCGGTAGGGCACCTCCGTGCTCTTGACCAGCTTCTGGCCCTCGACGTCGTCTCGCATCAGCGACACGAGCGTGGGGATCGAGGCGTCGTTGGCCAGGATGCCCAGGGCCAGGGCCGCGGTCTCCGCCACCTCCTGGTTGCCGTCTGCGAGGAAGCCGCGGAAGACCTGCTCGAAGGCGCTCACGCCCTGCTCGTCGACCGTGTCACCGATCTTGGCCAGGGCCACCATGGCTCCGGTGAGGATGTCGTTGGACCTCTCGCGCTCGAGGGCTCGCAGCAGGGCGGGCACGACCTTCTCGCGGATCGTGGCCTCGTCGGGGGCCAGGGAGTCGTGTGCCTGGTCCCTCTGACCCCGACCGAGGAAGAACTCGTCGGTGCCGGTGCGGACCCGCGGCCCGTGGATCTTCGAGCGCAGGTTGAGGTACGGCTCGCGGTTGAAGCCCCACCAGAACTGCCACTGGGTCAGGTCCGCGCTGGCCGAGCCGCCGCTCGACAGGGGGGCGCCATCGGCGCCGAAGGGCGTGCCGGCGACACCACCGGGACTCGAGGGGGCGGGGGTACCCGGGGCACTGGGCCCGTTCGTGCTCGGTCCGGCGGGGCCGGGACTGCCCGGCGCGCCGCCGCCTCCGCCCCAGCCTCCGCCGCCGGGGGGCACCGTGTCACCGGGGCCGCGGTACGTGCCGCCATGTCCGCGCGAGATGTCGTGCAAGCAGAGGCCAAAGGTGACGCACAGCGTGGCGACGGGAAGCAGTCTGTTCATGGGAAGCTCCGAGACGGGTCGATGGAGTTGGAGTTCCCACAGGCCAACATGGCTGACGGGTCAGGTAGGCGCGGAGGGGGGGCTGGTCACAGGGGAAGCTGCCCTCCGGGCCCGACGCAGCCAGTCAACGGGTAGGCACCCGACCCGTCACTCGAGCTGCCCAACGAGAATGCAGTAGCCATCTGGATCGGCGACCCGAATCTCGCCGCGTGGCATGTATTCGGGATGTCCGACTTCGAAGACGACGCACCGACCTCCGTTCGGGCCCTGTTGTCCACAGTAGGTCTGTCCGTCGCCCAGGCCGAAGTCGAGCAGGTGCTTGCGCAGGCTCTTCACGTCGTCGCTGTACATGTAGAAGAGGACCGCCTGCTGCTCCGGGACGACGGGGGCGTCCGCGCGACAGAAGAACATCTCGGCCTTCCCAGGCTGTTCCTTCGAAGTCGAGATCGCGGAGGCCCAGAAGGCTCGTCCGCGTTCGTCGCGGAGGAGCGTGTCCTCTTCGAAGCCGAGGGCAGCGTAGAAGACCAGCGACGCGTCCACGTCGGCAACGTGCACGAAAGGGACCGACCTGTAGACGGGAGCTTGGAGGGGTGTGGGCGTTGCTATGGGCGCAGTCTAGCGCTTCGACTGCACGACCCTCGGATGGCGTGGAGGCTCCCGCGAACGAAGGCGGCCCGCCGTGCGCAGTGCACGGCGGGCCGCCGAATGTGCTCTCGAGTGTCCCTTACAGGATGTCGAGGATACCGGTTCCTTGGCTGGCACTCGTGAGGGTCACGGTGCTAGCGCGGTAGTTGATGTTGGTCGAGATCTTCGCGTTCCAGGGCAGAAGCTCCTTGTCGCAGACGATCCCGAGGGCGACCGCAGCGAAGCCGCGGGCGGTGTCGGTGAGGTTCTTGTCGTTCTCGAGCATGCCGACCAGGGGGTCGATCGAGCGCGAGTCACCGATGGTGCCCAGGGCCGACGCGATGGCGGCCTGGGTCGCGAGGCCCTTGGCCTCACCCAGCATGGTCGAGAGGTCCGCGACGAGGTCCTTGTCGCCCAGGAGGCCCAGGCCGACGGCGGCCTGCTTGAGGAGGTCGGGGCGGTACTTCGACTTGCGGATGATCTCCTGGATCGGAGCGATCGCCTGACGCGCTTCCATCAGACCCAGGGCGACAGCGGCGGAACCGCGGGCGTCGTCCGAGCCCTGGAAGTACTCCATCTTCTCCTGGATCATCTCGCGCGACTCGAGGTCACGCTGCATGCCGAGCGCGATCATGAACGCGCCAGCTTCGGTGGGACGCTTGTTCTCGGCCGTGGCCGAGCGCAGGGCCAGCATGGCCGACGTGTCGAGCTGCTGGTCGGAGTCGAGCTGCGAGCGACCCAGGACACCGAGGGCCAGGGCGGCCCAGGGCTTCAGCTGCGTCTTGCCGCGGGACATCTGCAGGACGAGCTCCTTGCGGCAGTCCTCGGTGCCGGCGTACGGCTCGGCGCCTTGGCCGGCGCGACCGCCGACCTGGGCCAGACCGATCATGGAGAAGCGGCGGGTCTGCTCCTCGCCGTCCTTGATCAGGCGCACGAGCTCGGCACGGATTTTCTCGTCCGTGGCGTGCTCCTTGCCCTTGTCTGCGTCACCCAGCATGCCGAGCGCGATGGCGCAGCTCTGCTGGATCTCGTTCTCTTCCTTGGAGTGCTGACCGCAGTGCTCGAGCAGCAGCTCGACGACCTGGGTCCGCAGTGCCTCGTCCTTGACGTCCGTCAACAGACGCGCCAGAGCGACGGGGGCGTGGGCACGGACGAACCAGTGCCGCGTCTTGCCGTTGGCGCGCTGGTTGTCCCTGCTGAAGTACTCGGACAGGTACGCGATCTGCGCCTGACGCGAGACGACGTGACGCTCGTTGCCGTCACCCTCGGCCTGGGCGTCGGAGACGTCCACACCGGTCAGACCCAGGGAGGTCATGGCGGCGACCTTGACGTCGCGCGTCGAGAAGTGCGGCGACTCGAGAATCTCGATCAGGTGCGAGGCGATCATCTGGCGCACGGCGTTGTCGCTGGTGCGGTTGCCGATCAGGCCCAGACCGTAGGCGGCGAAGGCGCGCGTGCGGTAGGGGACCTCGGTGCTCTTGACCAGCTTGTGGCCCTCGGCGTCGTCCTTCATCAGGGACACGAGGGTCGGGATCGAGGCCTCGTTGGCCAGGATGCCCATGGCGACCGCGGCGGTCTCGGCGACCTCCTGGTTGCCGTTGGCGAGGAACTTCTTGAACTCCTGCTCGAAGGCGCTCTCACCGCTCTCGTCGTCGGCGTCGCCGATCTTGGCGAGGGCGATCATGGCGCCGGTGAGGATGTCGTTCGAGTTCTCGGTGGCCAGCGCCTTCAGCAGGGCGGGCACGACCGTTCCGCGCACGACGGCTTCGCTCGGACGCAGGGAGTCCTTGGCCTGGTCCTTCTGACCACGGCCCAGGAAGAATTCGTCACTGCCCGTCTGGGTGGCGCCGGCGTGGATCTTGGAGCGCAGGTTGAGGTACGGCTCGCGGTTGAAGCCCCACCAGAACTGCCAGACCGTGAGGTCCGGGCCCGAGGCGCCGCTGCCGGCCGTCGTGGGATTGCGGTCGCCGCCCGCGGGCGTGCCCGCCGGGCCACCGGGGGTCGAGGGAGCCGGGGTGCCGGGGGCACCGGGGCCACCGGCCGAGGGGCCGGCCGGGCCGGGGGTGCCGGGGGCGCCGCCGCCGCCGCCGCCGCCGCCGCCGGGGGGCACGGTGTCACCGGGACCGCGGTACGTGCCGCCGTGTCCGGTGGAAATGTCCTGCAGGCCGACGGTGCCGGCTGCGAGGAAAGCGCCGAGAAGGAGCAGTTTCTTCATGTTCGATTGGTCGTAGAGAGAAAGGGTCTGGTGCTTGGGTACCCACAGGCCAGGCCCACTGAATGGACTCCGACACGGCCTCTAGTGCAATGGCCGTGCCAGGGTGCGGTCCCCGATCCCTACATCTTAAGGGCAAGCCAGTACCCGACGCAAAGCCAAGGCAGGGCCCTCTTTCCGGCACCCTCGCGCTGGGAGCCCAGGGGCGGGGGAGGGGGCCAGGGGCGGCTGCCTGGGGGTGGTGTTCCGGAGTCGTAGCAGCCCTGCCCCATATCGCACGCAGGCAGCGACAAGCACAGCGTTCCAACGCCCCCCCGCAGGCGGCAGACTGCCCGGGTGACGACCGGCCACGCCGCGATCGAAAGCGCTCGAGCCGCGCTCCCCCCGGGGCCAGGCCGGGTGGGGGAGCTGGGCCCGGTTCGGCAGCAGGACCGGCTCGGGGCGCTGCTCGCGGCCCTGGCGCCCGGCGCCCGGGCCCTCGGCTTCCGCGCCCTGGGCTGGCTCGCCCCCGGACAGCCCTCCCCGGGCCGCGCCTGCGGCC
>JAJFFA010000083.1 GCA_021776885.1 Planctomycetota bacterium | reverse complement strand
CTCCCTGACCAGGCGCTGGCCGTCGGCGGAAGCCACGGCCTGGGCGGCGGGGTCCATGGGCGCTTCGAAGCTGAACGCTGCCGGCTCGAGGACAACCAGGCGTTCGGTCGAGGTGGCGGGGCGTACCTCGCGACCCTGATCGAGTGCCACGTCGAGGGCAACCTCGCCAGCCCCGCCGGGCCGAACGACGGAGCCCAAGGAGGCGGACTCGAATTCGGCACGGCGCAGCGCACGCTCTTCCTGCGCAACACAGCGGAGAGTTCCTCGGTCCTGGCAAGGGGTGGCGGCGCCAGCCTCTCGCTCCTGTTGGACTGCGTCCTGCTGGAGAACGTAGGCGACCGAGCGGCAGGGTCGTACGGGGGCCTGGCCGCGCGCTGCACCTTCGTCGGCAACCTGGCGGCCATCGGAGGCGGAGCGGTCGCGGGCCAGGTCGACGGCTCGATCCTGTGGGGCAACCTCCCGGACCAGATCGACCCGACGGCCGGGGCGAACGTCCGTTTCTCGGCCATCCAGGGCGGCTTCCCCGGGGACGGCAACATCGCCGCAGACCCGCTCTTCTGGGATCCGGCCGCGGGCGACTTCCACATCGCGTTGGGCTCGCCCTGCATCAACCGCGGTGTCCCGTCGCACCCCTCGGACGCGGACGGCACGCGCGCCGACATGGGCGCCTTCGCCTACGACCCGGCGCACTGCCCGGGTCCGACCGTGCACTGCGTGGCGAAGACCAGCGCCGCGGGCTGTGTCCCGTCGATCGGCACGAGCGGCACGGCGAGCCTGTCGGGTTCGGACGACTTCCACCTCGTCGTGAACGGCGCCCCGCCGAACGTGCAGGGCCTCTTCGTGGTCTCCTCGCGCCGCGCCAACGCGGCGTTTCTGGGCGGCCGACGCTGCTTCGGGAACCCGGTGCGCCGGCTCGCCTTCCAGGCCTCGACGGGCAACGCCGCGTGCGGCGGCGTCTTCGACCACTTTGTCTCGCAAGCCGACCTGGCCGTCCTGGTCGCGGGCCCCGGCCACTGCCTCACGGCCCAGCTCTACTACCGCGACCCAAGCCACCCGGACGGCACAGGGGCCGGCCTGTCCAACGCGATCTCCTTCGGGATCGAACCGTAGGGGCCGTATCCAGCGAATCAGTGCTCGAGCAGGCGGCGCAGCTTGCGTTCCGCTTCCTTGCCCGTCAGGTCGAAGCCGGTGTCGCGCGAGCCGCCTGACGCCGGGGCGCTGCCCCACTTCCAGACCACCAGGCCCGTCGGCGCGAGGCCCTCGGCGGCGAGTCGAGGGCCTCGGCGAAGGCCTCGTAGAGCCGCTCTTGCACACCCGGATCCGGCAGCCCGCCGGCGTGGAACTCGCCCTTGTGGCCGCGCTCGGACGAGGCGAAGCCGGCCTGCAGAACGACCAGCGGGCGTCCGACACGCTGCGCGAACTCGGCCGAGTTGCGCAACGCGGCAGCCAGGTTGTGGCGCTCGCGATCGCCCGTGTACGACCTCCCTTCGCGGTCGACCAGGTTCGGCACGAGGCGCACGCCGACCACGTCCAGCGCGTCTCAGAAGCCGAGGCCGCGTACCTGGGGCACGCCGCTGGCGGCGAAGGTCAGCGGACCGGCGAAGAGCGAGCGCGCGACCCGCACGCCGTTGTTTTCTGCGCCCGCCCCTGGCCGGATCTCGTCTGTCGATCGACGACGCAGGCCGCTTTCAGCTCGCGCTGAAGAAGCCTTTCCGCGACGGAACGACCCACCTCGCCTTCGAGCCGCTCGAGCTCATCGCTCGCCTCGCCTCCCTCGCCGGAGCCGAGGTGCTCGAGCTCCCGAGACGCGAACCGTTCCTACGGGGCTTGACATGGTCCGCAGATGGGCCCCGTCTCCTCACCCTCGTCGAGGGCGCGCGGCGGCTGCACAAACCGGTCGGCGCTGCGGTCCGAGGCCCGCGAGCGCCACGTGAATGCACCGAGCGGCTCCATGCTCTACTCGTGGAGTTCGGCGACGAGCCCGCGGCGATCCGAGCTCTGCTGGAAGAGGCACGCGGCGCCGCGCCGCGCGCCTCGTCCGCGTCGGGGCGATCCGGGCTATTCGACCCGCACGATGCCTCCCACGGGCTCGAGTCGGACGTGGCGGTCGATGACGAGGACGCCCTCGTCGTACGTTCCAGGAGCGATGCGCACCTCGCGCATGGGCCAGGCCGACATCGAGCACGTCGCACCGAGGGTCAGGGTGTCGTAGGGCTCTTCCGACGTTCCGTGGCAGTCCCCGGTCGCCGCCAGGTCGACGTGGACGACGTCGCTCAAGCAGGTGCGGGTGCTGCGGAAGTTCGAGATCGCGATGTCCGAGACTGGGGCGAAGACGGTCAGGTTGGCGCTGCAGCCACCGATGAAGGAACACATGATCGCGCAGCCCTGGGCGTCGCCGTCGCAGTGACCCGCGCTCCAGTTGTGTCCCAGCTCGTGGGCGAACAGGCCTGTGCGTGAGTTGGCGTTGCCCGAGAACAGTATCTGGTTGACCCCGTAGGCGCCGCCCAAGTTGCAGACCACGGGACCGAACGCACAACCGATGATGTTGCCGTCGAGGTCCTTGCCCGTGAACAGGCCCGCGACGTCGCGCTTCACGCCGCCTTGATTCGAGTTCCACTCCGACTGGAACTCCTGGAGCAGCCCCGGGCTGCCGCAGCCCGAGCTGGTCGACACGTACGGGTCGCTCGAGGACGAGCGCACGATGATCGTGCCCAGCTCGTAGACGATCTCCGTGTGGTCGCGGTAGATCGCCTCGACCTGGTTCGTCTGTCCTTCGATAAACGAGACGACGTTCGCGACGCTCGAGCCGAGGGCCTGGAAGAACTCGAAGTCCGTGTCCATGGCAAGGTCCGCGATCGAGTAGCACTCGCCGTCGAGGTTCAGGCGGCCCGAGTCGGGGGCCTCGTCCTCGAAGCGTCCGGGGCCGGACGGCGTGTCCGTTCCACAGGTCTCGTCGCCCGGGATCACGTCCCCGGCCGCGTAGACCACGTGGGTCGTGCGCCCGGGACCGGCCTGCGTGGGATCGGGCTGGATCCACACCTCCCGCGGCCCGGGGAGCAGCAGCTTGGCGGTCAGCTCGCCGTCCACGAGGGACGCGACGACCGAGCTCTCGGGCACACCGGCGACGTACCCGCGGTACGTGGTCGGCGGCAAGGGCGTGTGCTCCTCCATGCCGAAGTCGGTCTGGACCAGCAGCCGGAAGTCGGCGGAGCGCACGGAGTGGCGCCGCAGGACGAGCGGGCGGGCCGCTCCGAGGACCTCGACGAAGACGAGCTCCTCGTCGCCGCCGACCATCGGCACTGCGAGCTCTTGCAGCTCGCCGCGGGAGATGCGCAGGGCGGTCGCGATCTCGGGCGTGGCCAGGACCGACTGAGCCGCGGCGGGCGCAATCAGGAGACAGGGGGCGGCGCAGAGCGCCGCGCGGGTGAGGGAGTTCATGGTGATGTTCCTCGTCGTGACTACTGCAGGTTGACGAGGACGAGGACGAGGCCGCTGTCCGCGTCGAGGGCGGACATGGCCTTGCCGATCACGGCGCCGGGGGCGCGCGCGCCGTCGGTGGCCTTCATCGCATGGCCGGCGAGGGCGGCGGTGGTCAGGCGGTCACCGGGGACGATCGGACCGTTCTCGGTCGAGCACTTGACGTAGACGCGGCCGGTCATGGCGACGGGGGTGTCGCCGTCGAGGACGCCGTCCTGGCCGAGCTTGATGCCGGCCTCGACGCCACCCGCGCCCGAGACGACGCCCGCGACCTTGGTGTCGTAGGCCTCGACCGAGCACATCAGCGCGCCCGGGCTCGAGGGGTCGATGGCGACCACGGTGCCCGGCTCGATCACGCCGCAGGAGCTGTCGAAGCCCTCGACGATGTCCGCGCCGCCGCGGATCTCGAGGGATTCCTTGACGGAGACCAGACCGTCATCACCGATGGTCATGCGCTCGATGTTTCGCGTCCCGAATGACAGGGGGGTGCTCGTCGTCTCGCTCCAGATGCGGAACGTGTTAGTGCCGCCGGCCCAGCCCGTGTAGGCCCTCGTACCTCCCCCGTCCTGCAGATACTCGATGCGCGCGTGGTCGATCTCGCTACCGTCGTTGTTGGTGTCGGCTTCGAGTACGAGGAGGGCATTCTGGGACGATTCGACGAGTAAGGCGGCGGCCTGGTTCGTCTGGATGTGGAGGATCTGCTCTGGGGCGCCCGTGCCGATGCCGACGTTGCCCGAGACTGGGTTGAGGGAAAGGTCTCGCCATTGGGTCAGGTCACCATTGTGACCACCGACCGTCGCGACCCCGTTGTGCTCGCCGAGGACGACCTTGCTCCCGCTCGACGAGCCCGCAGCGATCGCGCCGGTCCAGGTGTTGCCGGTGGCGAAGTTCTCGATGTCGAGGGCGAAGTTCGCGTCCGGGTTTGTCGTGCCCATGCCGACGTTCCCAGCCGGGGCGACGTTGAGCTCGGCGCTGAGCGGGAAGAGTTGACCGAGGGTCGGCACGCGCGAAGCGCGGATGCAAGCGCCGCCGGCGTCGTCGGCAATCTGCGGGAGGCAGAGGGGACCGAAGGGGCCGCCGAGGGCGCTCGTGCCGCCCGGCGATCCGGGCCCGGCCGGACCGAAGCCGGCGCTGCCCGCGCGGCTCCCGCGAGTCGGCCGTCCAAGGATGTCCGTGGTCGGGATCGAGTCGCTCGCCCTCGCCGCGGGACTCAAGACGCCCGACACGAACGGGCCTACGAAGGGCATGAGGCCCGTCGCCGCGGTCAGGTCGACGCGCTCGAAGCCCGCGTCGGACGCGTGGTACAGGAAGTGACCGGCCGTGGTGACCACGTGCAGGTCCGCACGCGCGTCCTGGTCGTAGTCGAGCCAGTCGGCCGAGAGGTCCGCGCCGGCGTGGTCGACGCCGAGGCTCTCGGCGACGTCGACGAAGGTGCCGGCCTCGTGGCGCAGCAGGAGACTCGCTCCGACTTCGGTACCGACGAACAGCTCGTCACGGCCGTCGCCGTCCGCATCGCCCCAGAGGACGAAGCGCGCGGCGATGCCGGAGAGGCCGCTCTCCACGCTGACGTCGCGCAGGGAGCCGTCGCCCTCGTTGCGCAGCACACGCAGGGCACCGCTCGCGTCGATGGCCGCGGCGTCCTGCAGGCCGTCGCCGTCGAAGTCCGCCCAGTGGAGCTGCGACCGCTCGAGGCCGGGGGTGGAGGCGGGGAGGGCGGCCGTGGCGGGCGAAGTGAAGGCCAAGGCAGCGGGGAGGGCGCAGGCGAGGGCTCCGAGGCAGAGGGCGCTGCGATGCGGGATCAGGATCTTCATGAGGGGACGTTTTCGGAGTTCAAGGACCTGGAAGGGACGCCCCCAGTGGGGTCGCACCGCTTCCTGGCGCCTGAACGAGAACGGCCACTGCTTTGCCTCCTCGAACCCCGGAAAAAAACCGTCGGCCTCACGGTGCGGGCGCCGGCCCTCCCGGATTTCGGACATGCCGGGTTAGACTGGACCGCCATGGTCAAGGCCTCCAGCAACAGGGTCACCGCCCTACTCGAGGCCCACGGGGCGGGCGATCCGACGGCCCTCGACCAGCTCCTGCCGCTGGTCTACGAGGAGATGCGGGCCCTGGCCTCCCGGGCCTTCCGTAGCGCGGGCGCCGCTCACACGCTGCAGCCCACGGCCGTGGTGCACGAGGCCTGGATGAAGCTGGCCGGTGGTCTGAGTCGCGTGAACGACCGCGCGCACTTCCTCGCGGTCGCCAGCCGCGCGATGCGGCAGGTCTTGACAGACCATGCGCGGGGCGTCCGGGCGGCGAAGCGCGGCGAGCGCTGCAAGGGCATCACCCTGTCCGAGGCACTCGACGGGCAAGACTCCGCCACTGTGGATCTTGTGACGTTGGACGACAGCCTCGATCGGCTCGGTCGCCTGCGCCCGCGACACGCGCGGGTCGTGGAGCTGCGCTTCTTCGGCGGGCTGACGATCGCGGAAGCGGCCAAGGCGCTGGACGTGTGCCCCGCGACCGTCGAGTCCGACTGGGCCATGGCGCGGGCCTGGCTGCGGCGCGAGCTGCGGGCCGGCTGAGTCTTGGACAGCGCGCACTACGAGCGACTGTTTCTGATCTTCGACCACGCCCGCACCCTCGAGCGCGATGAGCGTCGCGCCTACGTCGCGGGAGCCTGCGGAGAGGACGCCGGACTGCGCCGGGAGATCGACGACCTGCTCGAAGAGGACGGCCGGGCGCAGGCGCCCTTCGCCGAGGACGAGCTCGAGGCGGGACGGTCCCGGTGGGACGCTCTGCAGATCGACGCGGAGGAGACCGAAGCGCCGCTTCCCGCGGCGATCGGTGAGTTTCGCATCCTGCGCCGACTCGGCTTCGGTGGCATGGGCGTGGTCTACGAGGCCGAACAAGATCGGCCGCGCAGACGCGTGGCGCTGAAGTTCCTCCACCCCAATCTCGCGTTCGGCGGGCGCCTGCGGCGCTTTCGGCGGAGTAAAATAAAGCAGTATACGGACGCCGGCACTGGTTCACATGTCTACTCTAATGGGGTAGTTCATGACGTTATGAGGAGTGAGGCCGACAACAGGTTCCCCAAAGCTGGCGCCATAACTGTAATACTGGTGGTGGCTCTCCTGGCCTATTCGGCAAAGCTGTTGTGGCAGGATGCGGAAGACACGATGGATCGCGCCGCAGAATTATGCCGGTCGATCGTTCCCGCGCTCCATGTCGTCAAGGCCCC
>JAJFFA010000820.1 GCA_021776885.1 Planctomycetota bacterium | reverse complement strand
TCCCCATGACCCCCTTCACGAGCAAGCTGATGGTCGGCACCCTGCTGGCCGGCGTCGCTGCTGTCTGGACGCCCCAGCTGATCGAGCGCGACCTCTTCGGTGGCGGCGACGCGGCCGACGCCCCCGGCCCCGCCCCCGGTGCCTCTGACGCGGTCGACCGCTACGGCGACCTGGCGCCTGAACCCGAGCTGGATCCCGACCAGGCGCAGCCCGTTACCCTGTCCAGCCTGAAGCCGGTGTTCGAGTTCCTCCAGGAGCGCGAGCGCGGTAGGGCTGCGCCCGACCTGCGTCTGATCGAGACCTTGGCAGCACGAGAGGCAGCCCAGGAGGCCGCGCTCGAGGCGGCGCGCGAGGCGGCGCGCGAGGCGGCGCTCGAAGTAGCGCGCGAGGCGGCGGCGTCGCAGGTCGACGCCTCCCCGGCCGCAGGCGTCACCGCGGCCGGCGCTGCCGGAACACAGGTGGGCGAGCTCCCGGGTCTGGCCTCCGTCGTCGGGGCCGAAGAGCCCCTCGCCCAGCTCAGGAGC
This sequence comes from Planctomycetota bacterium, assembly GCA_021776885.1. Taxonomy (GTDB): domain Bacteria; phylum Planctomycetota; class UBA1135; order UBA1135; genus JAJFFA01. The sequence goes on along the minus strand of JAJFFA010000820.1, from coordinate 2,572 downwards.
TTCCTCGAGGAGGCTCCGCTCCTGGCCCTCGCCGTGGGGGGCGAGCGCACCAGCGCGCGCTTCGGTCCCCAGACCGTTCGCGTGGGCGACCGGATCGCCTGGGACAGCGCCTCGGTGCTGGCCATCGACGTCGAAGGCGTCGTGCTGCGCACCCTCGAGGGGGACGTGCGCCTCTCGACTCCGCGCCACGGCGGCGGGCTGCGAGTGCTCGAGGTCGGAGGAGAGGAGCGATGAGGCACCTGACCCCGATCCTGTGCATCGCGCTCGCCTCGAGTGCCTGCGAGGCCCTCGACTACCGCGTGCCCGAGCGCGAGCTCGACAGCATGGCGCGCCTCGACGAGAGCCCGCTCCTGATCGACCTGCCGCCGGACCGGCCGCGCCAGGTGGATCACGCGCGCTCCCTCGCCCTGCGCATCGCGGATGGACGTCGCATGGAGCTGCTCGAGTTCCCGGAGACGCCCCTGCCGGACGCCCTGCAGCAGATCGGCGCCCTGGCCGAGACGACGCTCATGGTCGACGCGGGGATCGAGGGCGTGGTCGACGCCGTCTTCGAGGACGTCACCCTCGACGAGGCCCTGGCCATCCTGCTCGAGCAGAACGACCTGACCCTGCTGCCGGGTCCGGGGCGCACGTTCTTCGTCGAGCGCCTGGACGATCCGACCCAGGTGACCGACTTCATCCAGCTCCTGAACGTGCGCGCAGCGGACGTGCAGGAGAACCTGGCGGCGCTGATCGGGTCGACGGCCAACGTCATCGTCGACATCGATTCGAACCTGGTCTGCATCGTCGGCAGCTACTCCGACGTGGCGAAGGCGCGGCGCTACCTGGAGCGCGTCGACACCCTGCGCGATCAGGTGCTGGTCGAGGTGCACGTGTTCGAGGTCACCTACGAGGACGGCTTCGACTTCGGTGCCGTGGCGTCGGTCAACGACACGATCAGCAGCAAGGCGGTCGACCTGCTCTCCAGCTTCGGGCAGTCCGGTGGCTTCAGCCTGGTGCTGACCGATGCGGACGGTGATCTGTCTACCACCATCGACGCCGTGCGTCGCAACATGGGTCTCGAGCTGGTCAGCTCGCCGCGCGTCCTGGCCCTGACCAACACCCAGGCCAACGTGGACGTGGTGCGCGAGATTCCCTACGTCGAGACCACCGCGATCACCAGCGGGACCACCGCGGGGGTCGGCTCGACCGTGCAGCAAGCGGTGCAGTTCAAGGAGGCCGGCCTGACCCTGCAGCTCACCCCCTCGATCCAGGAGCAGGGCTACCTGCGCATGCGCATCGCCCAGACCCTGAGCGACGAGGTGGGCCGCTTCAACGACATCCCGATCATCGACAAGCGCAGCCTCGAGTCCGAGTTCCTCGTGCGTGACCGCGAGACGATCGTGCTGGGCGGCCTGATCCAGGACCGCCACACCGAGGAGCGCCGCGGGGTCCCGCTCTTGATGCACATCCCGATCCTGGGGCAGCTCTTCCGCTCCGACTCCGACGTCAAGCGCAAGCAAGAGCTCCTGATCTTCGTCACGCCACGCATCCTGTCGCCGTCCCAGGCGGCGCAGCTCGCGCCGCACTACCAGGACAACTACGCCGAGCGCCGCCGCGACGTGGAGGACTTTCCGCGATGAGTGATGCGCCGAAGCGCCTGGGCCAGGAGCTGCTCGACAGCGGGATCCTGACCGAGAGCCAGCTCCGACTGGCCCTCGAGCAGCAGCGCCAGGTGCACCGCCCCCTGGGCGAGATCCTGGTCTCCCTGGGCTTTGCCCGGCAGTGGGACGTGGCGCACATCATGGCCCAGCAGCTGGGCCTGCGGCTGACGCGTGCCGCCGACGTCCACCCGGACCCGGCCCTGGTGGCGGCCCTGGACGAGTCGATGGTGCGCTCCACCCGCGCCCTGCCCATCGAGCGCACGTCCCACGGCCTGCGGGTCCTGATGGTGGACCCCAGCGACTCGTCGAAGCTGACCAGTCTGCGCCAGTTCTTCCAGTGCGATGTGACGGTCGAGATGGTCACCGAGGAGGACTTCCAGAAGCTCGTGCGCGAGTGCTTCTACGTGCTCTCCGGTGAGCGTCGCGACCCGCTGCTGGAGGTCGGCGACCGCCCGGTGGAGCAGGTCGTCGAGTCGATCCTGGCGGGGGGCATCCTGCGCGGCGCCACCGACATCCACTTCCACCCCGAGGAGGCCTGCACACGGGTGCGCTGTCGCATGGACGGGGTGCTGCGCCAGACCGATGTCGTCCCCCAGGCGATCGCCGTCTCGGTCACCTCACGGCTCAAGATCCTGGCCCAGCTTGACATCTCCGAGAAGCGTCTGCCCCAGGACGGGCGCATGACCCTGGACGTCGACGGCCGCGCGGTCGACCTGCGCGTCTCGACCCTGCCCTGCGCCTTCGGCGAGTCCGTGGTCATGCGCGTGCTCGACCGCAGCACGGGCAGCCTGCCCCTGCTCGAGCTGGGCTTGACCGAGTCCGACACGAAGACCCTGCGGGCCATCGCCGAGCGCCCCCACGGCATCTTCCTCGTCACGGGCCCCACCGGTTCGGGCAAGACCACGACCCTGTACAGCGTCCTCGGCAAC
>JAJFFA010000819.1 GCA_021776885.1 Planctomycetota bacterium | reverse complement strand
CGCGCTCGCCTGCTCGTCGGCACGGCCTGTCTCGTCGCCGGCGCCACTCGGGGCGCCACTCGGGGCGCCCGACGACTCGGGGTCGTCCTTGGCACCGCGCTTCGAGCTGGCCTTGGCGCGGCTCGGTCGCTTGCGGGTTGTCTTGCGCGCGGTCTTCTTCTTGCCGCCGGCCGCGTCGGCGGATGCGCTCGTGTCCAGGCCGGCTCCGAAGCCGAAGCCGGTGTCCTCCGAGTTGTCGCGTTGGAAAGTGTCGTCGTGCGAGCTTCGCAGCTCGCTTTCCGGGAGGCCTTCTCCGCTGTCGGAGCGGTTCGTGAAGGCAGGTCCCGAATCTTGGTGTTCCGTCATAAGGAATGCATTCCGGACCGGTCGCGTCCAGAGCTCGATCCCCGTGCACCGACGGGCCTCGCCCCTGCACATCCGAAGGATGCCGGGCGGAGGGCCCCGGTTCGTGGTCCCGGGCGCACCGTTCGGGCGGGCCCAGGGTCCGGGGGATCGGCGAGCGCCGGTCCTCGTTCTGGTTTTCAAGGTGGCCCCTTCTCGGGGCCCTGGAAAGGTTAAGCAGGCCGGTGGCACCGACCCGTGATCTCGAGCGTGGCGGCCTCATCGGCGCCGACGCTGGGTAGGACATCCCACCCGCGAGGCATGCTGGCGCATCCGAGAGCGCGAGTCGAACCCCAGGACCGAAAAAGGGTCGGGGACCCGCTGGGGCCCCGCAGGTGCCGATCTTCGGGGGATGCCAGGGGCCTGCGGAACCCCCTCAGGTCCGCGGACCGTCCCCGGGGCCAGCCCCCGAAGCGCGGCTGGCCGGGGGCGGGGCTTCCCGAGGGTCTCGGGAGCCGCCGCCCCCACGGGGCTATTCGGCCGGCTTGGCCAGGGACTCGATCTCGTCGTGCAAGCGGGTGCGGCGGCGCGCCAGCTCCTGCTGCAGGAGGAACTCCGTGTCCTCGGCCGAGTGGACCAGGGTCGGGGTCACGAAGATCACCAGGCTGCGCCGATCCCGGGTCTCGGAGCGATGCTTGAACAGCTCCCCCACGATCGGGATGCGCGAGATGTACGGCACGCGGCTGTGGACCTGGGTGTCGACATCCGTGGTCAGGCCGCCGATCACGGCGGTCTGGCCGCTGTCGAGCATCATCTCGGTGACGAGGGTCGAAGAGCGCGTGCGCGGCAGGGCGATCGAGCCCTCGAGGCCGGCGGCGCCGACCGTGAAGATGTCGAAGCCCGGGGGCGCCAGGGTGCTGTTGCCGGACGTGCCCGAGAGACTCGTCTCCTTGGGGATCACCTCCATCATGACCTTGCTGGTGCCCGGGATGACGTAGGGGCGCACGAGCAGCTGGAAGCCCACCTCGACCGGCGAGCCGGCCGCCTCCTCGACGGAGAGCTGCAGACCGCCGGCCTGGCCCTGCTCGGACTTGGCCTCGGCGTAGCGCACGGTCTCGCCGACGAAGATCGTGGCCTCGTTGCCGTCCAGGGTGATCAGCTTGGGCGCCTGGATGACCTCGGTCTTGGTGTCGCGCTGCAGCAAGCGCAGGGTGGCCTGCACCTGGGTGAAAGAGAGGGCACCGAAGATGGTGTCCGCACCGAGCACGTTCGAGTTCGACAGGTCGGGGTCGGCGAAGGGACCCACCTCGCCCTCGTTGGCGATCAGGCTGTCCTCGAAGCCGCCCGCCCCCAGGGTGAAGGGGAAGGTGATCGGGATCTGGCTGCCGCTGAAGCCGATCTGCGGGCCACCGTCGCCGTAGTCGACGCCGATGTTGAGCAGGTCGGTATCGGTCGTCGAGACGAACTTGATGTCGATGAAGACCTGCGCCGGCTCGACGTCCACGCGGTGCAGGATCTCCTGCATCATCTCGTGCACCTGGGTCGTGTCGCGCACGATGATCACGTTCTGCGAGCGGATGTAGTCCAGCTCACCGTTGTTCGAGAGCGCCTTGCGCAGGGCGTCCAGGATGCTGAAGTCGGCGTTCACGTCGCCGGTCGGGGGCTTGCCCTTGCCGTCGATGAACTCCGACTTGATCACGGGGACGTAGTTGCCGCGCGGGCGGATGTAGCGCATCTGGTAGCTGCGCGTGACCAGCTGCTTCTCGAGGGTCAGCGGGTCGACGACGCGCAGGATGCCGCGCTGCTCCTGGACCACGGTGTAGCCGCGGGTCTTGACGACCTCCTCGAGGGCGTTGCGCCAGGGCACGTCGTTCAGGCGCACCGTCAAGGTTCCCGCGACCTCCGGGCTGACGATGATGTTCGCCCCACTGACCTTGGCGATGGTTCCGATGATCTCGTTGATGTCGGCGTTGGGGAAGTCGAAGGTGACACGCGGCGGCTTGCTGACGGTCAGCACACCACTCTTGTCCTCCTCGACGACGCACCCCGCCAGCTCCGCCGCGTAGTCCAGCGCGTCGCGCCAGTACACGTCGCTGATCTGGAGATCGGTGACCATGTCGTCGCCGCCTTCCATGACCACGATGTTGGCGCCGGAGGTGTCACGCAAGTACTGGACGATCTGAGCCAGCTCCTGCTCGACGACGTTGATCGTGACTCTGGCATCCAGGCTGGGGACCTGGGCCAAGGCCGCCGGTGCCCCGAAGGACGCCAGCAGGATCGCGATGGGGATTGTCTTGTTCACGGTCTCTCCTGCGCAGCGCGTTGATCGCAGCTGTTTTCGACGCCGGGCTGACGCTGGCCTTCACCTGGGGAGGTTCCGGGGCGCAGCTCGCCGTCCAAGGGGGTTGGGGTGGGGACAGGGGCGTGGGGTTCGGGGCGCGGTCAGAACGTTCGGGTGAGAATCACCCCACGGAAGTAGAAGTCGATCTCGTTGGGACGGATGTCGATGATCTCGAGCTCGTTGTCGACGAGTTCACCGATCCCCATGGATCGACCGTTGATGAGAATGGCCGGGGGCAGGCCCTCGATAATCGCCACTCCTCCGAACATGAGCTCGACGAGCTCGAAGTCACGCAGGGTGGTGGCATCCTCCGCGCGCTGGCGGAGCTTGTTGGCAAGGGCGGTTCGGACGGGGTCACCCTTGACCAAGTGCAGGTCGTGCTTGACGGTCTCGAAGGTCTCGAGCGACAACACGTACTCGCCGGCGCCGATGTGGACGGCCATCGAGTTGTGCACCTCCTCGAGCATGTCGCGGCTGGGTCCGAGCAGACCCGTGCTCTGCGCGACCTCCTTGCGCAGCCAGTCGAGGGAGTCGTACACGTCGTTCTTGAGGCGCTTCTGGGCCGGGACATAGGTGATCAGCCCCTCGCTCTCGATGCGACGCAGCTCGAGTTCGAGGTCGGCCAGGACCTCCTCGAGGTCGCGGCGGGCGATCATGGCCTCGAGCACGTTGTCGGCGTCCGAGACCAGGCCCCACTGCTCGATCGACTGCTGCATGCGGGCCTGGAGCTCCTCGACCATGTCGAGCTGCGCCTGGACCGGCATCATGTTCGGATTGTCGATGACCGAGGGGACGCGCGGATCGATCCAGGGATCGCGCCGGCCGCGCGGGCCGCGGTAGGTGTAGCTGTCGAGGGTCAGCGCCTGGCGTCGACGGTTGATCTCGCCGGCCAGGAGGTCGCGCTTGCGGCCGTAGCCCTCGATACGCACTTCCTCGGTCTGCTTGCCGGGCTCGTAGCGGTAGGTCTCGAGGTCGATCTGGATCTTGTGTCGGGCGATCCCGTCGTCCTCGATCTGCTTGCGACCCGCGGCGGTCAGCTTGAAGGAGGGCACGGCCATGAAGCGGCTGTGGGTCTCGATCAGGTTGAGCAGCTCGAGGTACTGGAACGTGTCGCCCTCGAGGGTGAGGGTGTACGCGAACTTCTCGAAGTCGGTGGCCTCACGCCCGCGGCTCGCATTGGGCTTGCGCTTGAACGACGTGGTCGAGACACCGGCCTGGTTGCTGTACTCCTGGAACGTGTCGACCAGGTTGTAGACGTCATCCGAGTCGGGCAGGATCGCCTCGATGATCTCGGACATCTCGCGCAGCACGATCACCTCGCGCTCGAGGGCTGCGGTGCCTTCGATCGTCTTGCGCGCGCCCTCGATGCGGCCCTCGAGGGCCGTCAGCTCGCCGCGCGCCGTGTCGAGGTCGCCGGCGGTGGTGTAGATCAGGGCTCCGAGGCCAGCGGCCAGGAGCGTGCCGCCCCCGGCGAGCATCAGCCAC
>JAJFFA010000818.1 GCA_021776885.1 Planctomycetota bacterium | reverse complement strand
ACCGCCCTGATGCTGCATTGCGGTAACAACCTGAGTGAAAAACCTATAGAAACCGTTTTCGGCCCGCAAGGGTTATTCGCGGTTGCGAGAAAAACTCTTTTGCGAGTGCGAAGCGGCCCTGGAATCCGCTAGGCTCTGGCGACTCGGGGCATCCCGCGTATCATGGCGCCCATGATCGCCCGCTCGACCCCTGGCCTGCCGCTGATCGCCTTGCTCGGAAGCCTGTTGTTTCTGGCTGGCTGCGCGGTGAGCGGTCCCAAGGTCGGCGAACCGGGGGTGGTCGTCGGCCCACCCCCCGCGGATCAGGCGCGGATCGTCTTCTACCGCGGCGGCAACCCCTTCCTGCTGGCGCTGGAGCCGCAGATCGTGGTCAACAGCCTGGCCGTCGGGCGCTCGATCCACGGTGCGGTCTTCTACAAGGACGCCAAGCCTGGTCGCTACAAGGTCTTTCTCGGGACCGATCTGGAAAATCCGGTCTATCTGATCCTGCGGCGCGGCGACAAGACCTTCGTCAAGATCGTGCCCGAGCTCCAGCTTCCCGGATCGAAGCTCACCGCCTACGAGGTCAGTGCCGCCCAGGGCGAAAAGGAAATCCAGGGCCTCGCCCTCAACGACGGGCTCGGCGACGGCGAGTAGCCGCCAGGCGCCCGCGGGACGGAAGGGCGCACTCGGGTGGGGAAAGCCATAAACTTTCGGTATAGACCGCCGGATATAAACCTTCGGCCAGTCGAGAATCCCCCGGAACCTCACAACACTAGATGCACCGGCTCACTGCAACGGGCCGGACGGCTCAAACGCTCATCTCAGGAGGTTCCCTATGAAGATACCAGCCATCGTTACCGGTGCGATTGCCTCGGCAGCAATCGTCGCATCCCTGGCAATGCCCGCGAGCCAAGCGCTGGCCGCGGTCTCGGCGGGCTCTTACGCCGGCAAGACCAAAGCCGAGATTGCCAAGAGTCTGGAGCAGCAGGGCTATACAATTCGGAAGGTCAAGACGGAAGACGGCTATCTCGAAGCCTATGCCCTGTTGAACGGCGTTCGTTTCGAAATCTACGTCGATCCGACAACAGGCAAGGTGGTCAAGATCAAACAAGACGACTAGGTCTGCCCCTAAAGAGGGCCGGCAGCGCCGCTTTCCACCGATGTGAAGGAGCCCCGCCATGTGGTCCATCAAGGTCTGGGACCCCGTTGTACGTTGCTTCCACTGGGGAACGGCGCTGCTGTTCCTGGCAAATTTCGCGGTACTCGACGACGACAGTCCGGCGCACCGCTATGCCGGCTATGCGCTCTTCGCCCTCGTTCTCATTCGGCTGGTTTGGGGCGTGATTGGCACGAAACATGCTCGCTTCAGTGCCTTTTGGCCCCTTTTTTCTGAGATCAAGGCGCATTTCGTCGAGCTATTTGGTGGCCGGCCACGGCTTTACCTGTCCCATAATCCCCTGGGGGCGGTCATGGTCTATAATCTGCTGGCCACCCTGGTCTTGATCAGCGTGACCGGCATCATGATGGTGAGCGATACGTTCTGGGGCGTGGACTGGGTGGAAGGGCTGCATGAGTTTTTTGCCAACTACGCTCTCGTCTGCGTCGGACTTCACATCGTGGGAGTTCTCGTTGAAACAAAGCGCTCCAAGATTAACCTTGTGAGGGCTATGGTAACCGGACAAAAGGAGATCCCCGACTACACAAATTGACGCGGCGGAGCGATGGCCCAGCCCTTACCAAAAAGAATGCCTAGCTACAAAAGCAGGACCCTCGCCCTCTTCGGACTTTTGAGCTTCCAGACCTTTTGCGCGTTCTTTCTTCTGGCCGACGCCGTTGCCGATCTCTTCGGCTTCGAGACTCTGGTGGGCGGCATCGGACACCATTATCTTGAATTCGCCGTCGTCGTGGCGCTGGTCCTGGGTATCGGCTTCACTGCCGGGCAGATCCGCAAAGTCCTTCACAAGAACAGGTCCATGGAGACGACGCTGAGAGCCGCCACGGGCGCCTTCAGTCAGCTGATGGAAGATCAATTCGATGCCTGGTCGCTGACCCCCTCGGAACGCGACGTCGCCCTGCTCGCAATCAAGGGGCTCTCCATTGCCGAGATCGCGGCGGTTCGTCGGACCAAGGAAGGCACCATCAAGGCGCAGTGCAACGCCACCTATCGTAAGGCAGGTGTCACCGGTCGTCTGCAACTCATGAGTTTCTTCATTGAAGAGCTGATGGGCGAGGGCCTGCCGGACCCCGGATCGACCGGGCCGGAGCCAGCTCCTTATACCAATGAGCGTGAATAGGAACCTATAGGATGGTAGAAAATCAGTCCCAGGGGAAGGCGCGGTGTGCAGCGCGATGCCATCGCATCGGGCAAGCGCCGGAACGCACCCCTGGGACTGATTTTCCCCACCGGAGGCCGCGATCTTTTACCCGCTGGCTGCGTTCCGCGCCGCTTGTGGTGCGCAAGCACCACGGCGCAACACGCGCCTTGCCGGCGGGTAAAATCGTCGCGGTCATATAGGTTCCTAGTCACGCTCATGGGTATAAGGAGCTGGCTCCGGCCCGGTCGATC
>JAJFFA010000817.1 GCA_021776885.1 Planctomycetota bacterium | reverse complement strand
CTGCCCTTCGCGCCGCGCATGGTCGAGCTCTCCGCCGAGACGCGCGCCGAGGCCCTGCGCTTCGTCTGGGGCCAGGTGCCCCTGGGCGGCACCGCGCTCTACGACGGCCTGGCCCTGGCCCTCGAGGATCCCGAGGTGGCGGACATCTATCTGCTCTCGGACGGCGAGCCCACCGTCGGCGAGCTGACCAGCCCCACGCGCATCCTGCGCAGAGTCGAGCGCCGCCTCGCGCAGCGCGAGGTGCGCATCCACGGCGTGTCGGTCGGCTCCGCCGGACGCGCCCTGCTCGAGGGGCTGGCGCAGCTCAGCGGGGGCCAGTGGATCGCGCTTCAGTGACCCCGGCGGCGCGCCGCGCGCTGAGCCGAAAGCCCATGGTGGCGAAGCACCCGAACTCGGTGGTCGAGCTGCCGAAGTCGAGCTCGAAGAAGTGCGGCACGGTGTCCGCCCAACCCGCCCCCAGCGTCGCGCGCTGGTTCGTATCGCGCACCCGGTCCCGGGTCCACTCGACCACGCTGCCCGCCAGGTCGAAGACGCCGTGGGGCACCTCGTCCAGGGGATAGCTGAAGGCCGGCTCGAGCACGCTGTCCTCCCCCGTCAGGCCACCCTGCGCCCAGTGCGGGCGGAAGCGCAGACCGGCGCAGTAGCGACGCGCCGTCGAGACGTTGCGCACGGCGGACTGCTCCGCCACGGAGCACACCTGGAAGATCCAGCCGCCGCCCTGCTCACGCGTGCGCCAGGCCGCGTATTCCTCGGCGTCGACGGCGCTGACCGCCATGATCGGCGTCTCGGGGGTGTAGCGCTCGGTCAGGTAGAAGCCCTCCGAGCCCGAGGGCAGGTAGCTCTGGAAGCTCGTCATCAGCCCGTCGCGCGGGTAGTAGCGGCGCCGGTCGCCCTCGAAGATCGCTTCCTGAATCGCTGCCGAGTTCAGGAACTCGAGGTACTCCCCCAGGCTCAGCTCGTGGTCCTGGATCCAGAATACGTCCCGGGATCCGTCGCTGGCGACGACAGGCACGAAGTCCGGCCCCGGGCGGCCCAGGGGCGGCAGGCTCAGCTCCAGCTGGCAGCCCCCGCGGCCCACGTCGAAGGGCACGCGCACGGGTTCGCAGCCGGCGGCGCGCAGCACGGCGACCCAGGATCCGAGGGGCAGCTCGAGGGCGGCCACGGGCGTGCTCCCGACCCGAGCCCCGTCGCCCAGGGGCAGGGGGCTGGCCGTCGGTCGCAGGCTGCACCCCGGCGGGAGCTCGAGCTCGAGCAGCTCCCCCGCGCGCCAGACCCGGGCCCCGAGGCCGCCCGCCTGGGCCACGCGCAGGGCGTCGTCGACGCGGATGCCGAGGGCCTCGAGGCTCGGCGCTTCGAGCTCGATCGACTCGCCGTAGAGATCGAAGTGGAAGCGCAGCGCTCGACCGCCGGCCGCCGCGATCGCGTGGGCGACCTGGGCCACCCGGCGCGCGGGCGTGTCCTCGCCGGAGACGAGGCGCGCGCCGCGCTCCATCCACTCGCCGTCCTCGGCCACCAGCAGCGCGTCCCGCAGGGGCTGCTGCGCCACGCGCAGCACGAGGTCGCCGCGCAGGAGCGGGCCACGCTCCAGGATCGCGCGCAGGGCGAAGGTCCCGGGGGGCAGTCCCGGCTCGGCGCCGCCGAAGGGTTCGGCCACGAGTCGCGGGCCACCGTCGAGGCCCAGGTCGTCCGCGGTCTGGTAGCGGAAGAGGAACACCTCCGCCCCCGGGGGCTGGCTGGAGAGGGAGACGGGAGCGGTGTTCGCGAGCAGCGCGGCGTGCTCAGCGTCCAGGTCCAGGCTGGCCAGGCGACGCGCGAGGCTCTCCTCGGCTGCGAGGCTGCCGTCGGCGCGGGCGGCGGCCAGCCGCTCCGCCAGCAGGGTCATGCGCAGGGCGCGCACCTCGCCCAGGCGCTCGCCGTTCCCGTCCGCCAGGCGCTCGGCCTGGTCCAGGGCGCGGCCCACCTCGGCGAAGGAGTTCGCGCGACGCTGCTCCCAGGCCCGCACCCGTGCCAGGGCCCGGTCCAGCTCCGCCCAGGCCTCGGGCGGGTGCTGGCCGGCCTGCATCGCGAGCTCACGCCGGGCGCTGGTGCGCTCGAGGGCCGAGAGCTCCGGCGCCTGCTCGAGGTGATCCGCGAGCAGGCCGCGTGCCTCCTCGATCAGCGCGCGCGTCTCGCGTGCAGTGTCCCGCCGGCTGCGATCGCGCTCGAATCGGGCGGAGATTCCGATGGCGAGGGCCAGCAGCAACAGCAGCCCGACGAGGGCGGCGGGACCGCGCTGGCGTCGAACCAGCTGGGAAACACGGCGCAGGACCCCGGGGGGCCGGGCCGAGATCGGCTCGAAGGCGAGCAGGGCCTCGAGGTCGGCGGCCAGGAGCGCGCCGTTCGCGTAGCGCCGCTCGGGATCCCGCTCGAGGGCCTTCTCGACCAGGGTTTCGAGGTCCCGCGGTATGCCCGGCGCCAGCCGGCGCAGGGGCGGCGCGGGGCCCGACAGGACCTGGCTGAGGATCTCCCCCGTCGTGCGCCCGGCGAAGGGCGTGCGCCGGGTCAGGCACTCGTAGAGCGTCGCGCCCAGGGCGTAGACGTCACTCGCCGGGCC
>JAJFFA010000816.1 GCA_021776885.1 Planctomycetota bacterium | reverse complement strand
GCGACGCGGCGCTGCGCCCCGGGGCTCCCCTGGCGGTGCTCGTCCCGGGCTTCATGGAGGATGCGGGCCACCTGCGCGCCTGGGCCGCGCACCTCTCCGCCTGCGGCTTCGACACGCGCTGCGTCTCCTTTCCGTCGACCTTCGCCTCGGTCGAGGACAACGCCCGCCATCTGGCCGAGCGCGTCCTGGCCTGGAGTGAGGAGGGCGCGACGCGCGACGTCTCCATCGTCGCCCACAGCATGGGCGGCCTGGTGGCGCGCGTCGCCCTGGAAGAGCACAACGAGCTGGAGCGCGTGCGCGCCCTCGTCACAGTCGCCTCGCCCCACGCGGGCAGCCCCCTCTCGCGCGCCGCACCCGGGAAGAGCGCCCGCGACATGACACCGGGGAGCGCCCTCTTGCAGCGCTTTCCCGCGCGCGTTCCCGCGCGCGAGGGCCTGCGCTGCACCTGCCTCGCGGCGACGAACGACAACATCGTGCCCCTGGCTTCGACGCGCCTCGAGGGGGCGCAGAACCGCTGCGTGCCCGAGCAGCCCTGCGGGCACGTGGCTCCCCTGTTCGTCGGGTCGTTCCTGCGCGAGATCGAGGCGGCCCTCGCCGCACGCAACGAGCCGGCCGAGCCCGGGGGCTGAGTCCAGCGCCAGCTCGCGCAGGTCGGCCGGACCGGGCGGAGCCGACCGGCGCTCGTCAGCGGAAGTCGCGGCTGGTGACGGAGAGATCGGCCAGGGCGGCATCCAGCCCCTGGATGCGTTCGGCCAGGAGGTGCACGACCTTGCCCGCGCGCTCGATGCGGCCATGGGCCAGGAGGCAACGCGAGTGCTGGGCGGCGGCGCGGTCGCGCTCGAAGACGTGGGCGCGGACGATCAGGTTGGAGACGCCCGACTCGTCCTCGAGGCTGATGAAGAAGACGCCCTTGGCCGTGCCCGGGCGCTGGCGGCTGAGGACGATCCCGGCCACGCTGACCCGCCGGCCGGAGGGAACCAGGCGCGGGTCGCGCAGGTCCGAGGCCAGGACCGCGCCGTCCCGGGTCAGCTGTTCGCGCAGGAACGAGATCGGGTGGGCCTCGAGGGAGAGGCGCGTGGCGGCGTAGTCGTGCAGGACGCGCTGGTAGGGGGAGACGGCGGGCAGCTGCGGGGTCGGCTCGGGCTCCGGTTCGGCCAGCGACCACAAGGTCGGCTCGCGCTCGTCGCGCAGGGGGCGCACCGCCCACAGGGCCGCCTGGCGGTCGTGCCCCATCGAGCGAAAGGCATTGGCGTAGGCCAGCTTGCGCAGGGTCACGGCGCGCACGCCGCTGGCCCGGTGCAGGGCGTCCACGCTGCGGAACGGGCCCAGGGGCCCGCGCGCGGCGACGCAGGCGGCGAGCCGCCGCCCCTCCTCCTGCCCCACGCCCTTGACCAGGCGCAGCCCCAGGCGAATCGCCGGCTGAGCGCCCCCCGAGCGCGTCTCGAGGGTGCAGTCCCAGGCGCTCTTGGCCACGTCCACCTCGCGCACCTCGACACCGTGCTCGCGGGCGTCCCGCACGATCTGCGCCGGGGCGTAGAAGCCCATGGGCTGGCTGTTGATCAGGGCCGCCGCGAAGGCGGCGGGGTGGTGGCGCTTGAGCCAGGCGGAGGCGTAGACGATCAGGGCGAAGCTGGCGGCGTGGGACTCGGGGAAGCCGTACTCGCCGAAGCCCAGGATCTGGTCCTTCAGGCGCTCGGCGAAGTCGCGTGAGTAGCCGTTCGCGAGCAGCCCCTGGATCAGGCGCTGGCACAGGGCGGCCAGGCGGTCGGACTTGCGCTTCCAGGCCGCCATGGCGCGCCGCAACTGATCCGCCTCGCCGGGGGTGAAGCCCGCGCCGACCACGGCCAGGGACATGGCCTGCTCCTGGAACAGGGGCACGCCCAGGGTCTTCGCGAGCACGCGCCGCACCGCGTCGCTGGGGTAGTCCACCGGCTCCTCGCCGTTCCGGCGGCGCAGGTAGGGATGCACCATGCCCCCCTGGATCGGCCCCGGGCGCACGATCGCCACCTCGATCACCAGGTCGTAGAAGCAGCGCGGACGCAGCCGCGGCAGCATCGACATCTGCGCCCGCGACTCGATCTGGAACACGCCCACCGTGTCGGCCTCGCAGACCATGTCGTAGACCCGGGGATCCTCCGCCGGAATCGAGGCCAGGTCGTAGCGCACTCCCTCGACCTCGGCCACGAAGTCCAGGGCCTTGCGCACGCAGGTCAGCATGCCCAGCCCCAGGACGTCGACCTTGAGTATGCCCATGGCGTCGATGTCGTCCTTGTCCCACTCGATCACCGTGCGCTCCTCCATTGCCGCGTTCTCGATGGGCACCAGCTCGCACAGGGGACCGCGGGTGATCACGAAGCCGCCCACGTGCTGGGACAGGTGGCGCGGGAAGCCCAGGATCTCCTGCACCAGGGCCACGAGTCGGCGCAGGGTCGGGTCGCGCGGATCGAAGCCCAGCTCGGCCAGGCGCTCGTCCGTGACCCCGTCGCTCCACCAGCCCAGCCCCTTGGCCAGGCGGTCGACGCAGTCGAGGGAGAGTCCCAGGGCCTTGCCCACCTCGCGCACCGCACTCTTGCCGCGGTACGAGATCACCTCGGCCGTCAGGGCCGCGCGCTCACGCCCGTAGCGGCGGTAGATGTACTGGATCACCTCCTCGCGCCGCTCGTGCTCGAAGTCGACGTCGATGTCGGGCGGCTCGTCGCGCTCCTTGCTGACGAAGCGCTCGAACAGGGTGTCGATGCGATCCGGGTCGACCGAGGTCACGCCCAGGCAGAAGCACACCGCCGAGTTCGCCGCCGCGCCCCGCCCCTGGCACAGGATCCCGCGCCCGCGGGCGAAGTGCACCAGGTCGTAGACCGTCAGGAAGTAGGGCGCGTACCCGAGCTCGTCGATCAGCGTCAGCTCGTGCTCGAGCAGGCTCGCGACCTTGGTCGGCACCCCGCTCGCATAGCGCCCGCGCGCCAGGCGCCAGGTCAGGTCGCGCAGGGACTCCATCGCCGTCTTGCCGGGCAGGGAGACCTCGTCGGGATACTCGTAGCGCAGCTCGTCGAGGGAGAAGGCCAGGGCGCGCTCGGCGATCTGCACGCTGCGCGCCAGGGCGTCGGGACGCCGGACCCAGAGCCGCTCCAGCTCCACGCGCGGCTTGAGCTCGCGCTCGGCGTTCGGGAACAGGCGCAGGCCGGCCTCGTCGAGGGTGCAGCCCTCGCGGATGCAGACCAGGACGTCCTGCAGCACGCGCCGCCGGCGCACGTGGTAGTGCACGTCGCCGCTGGCGACCAGGGGCACACGGGTGCGGCCCTCGAGGGCGCTCAGGGCCTCGAGCCAGGCGGCGTCGTCGGGCCCGAAGCAGAGCGGCGCCGCGAGGGACAGGCGGTCGTCCTCGAAGTGCGCGGCCAGGCGCGTGAGGAACTCCTCGAAGGCGCCATCCAGGGCGTCGGGCTCACCCAGGGGTTCGGGCGGCAGGCAGACGACGAGCAGGCCCTCCCCGTGCTCGAAGAGATCCTCGAGGTAGAGCTCGCACTCTCCTTTGGGTGCGCGCCGCTTGCCCACGGTCAAGAGCCGGCACAACCGGCCGTAGGAGGCGCGCGACGTCGGGTAAGCCAGGACCGAGCGCGGCGGCTCGTCCGCGCTGGCGGGCACGAACTCGAGCCGGCAGCCCACCACGAAGGGCAGCCCCGCGTCCCGTGCTGCCACGTGGGCGCGGACGATGCCCGCCAGACTGTTCCGGTCGGTGACGGCGATCGAGTGGTAACCCAGCTCCGCGGCCCGCTCGACCAGCTC
>JAJFFA010000815.1 GCA_021776885.1 Planctomycetota bacterium | reverse complement strand
TGGAAGCTCACCGTTTGCGTCAGGCGCGGCAGCCCCTCGACGACGAGGCTGCCCTCGGGGTTCGTGCCGCAGCCGAAGACCCAGGTGCTCGCCACGCGGGTAAAGGTGAAGCGGCCCATGGGCGGCAGGCCGGCGAGGGGGCCGGTCTGGATGCGCGTGATCGGGTCGGCCGGGTTCGTGTTCTGGTTCGGGGCGCCGAAGTTCTGGCCGCTGTCCGTGCCGGCGTCGAAGGCCGGCAGGTCGAGCACGAGCTCGTCGAGCCACTCGCCGTTGACGAACAGGGGCACGCTGTCCACGCCGACGAACCAGTCCGGGCTGGGGGCGATCATCGTCACCAGGGTGACGAGCGGAAAGTCCTGGTCCAGGGTCAGGTGGGTCACGGTCATGCCGGGCGAAACTGCACCGCCCCCGGCGATCACGTTGTTCGCGGTCCCCGCGGCGACGGCGGCCAGCACCTCGTTGCGCAGGAAGTTGGGCACGCCGGTCTCCGCCATCTGCTCGATGCCGTTGGTGGCCAGCCCGCCCTCTTCCCAGAAGTCCGCGGCGGCGGAGTGGGTCCCGCCGACCAGGGGCGAGAAGTGCGCGAAGTTCGGGTACGCGCCGGGGTGGGTCTGCTGGCTCCAGGTCGCGTCGAAGGTGACGCGGTAGCGCGCGGCGGAGCCCTGGGCGGCGGCCTCTTCGAGGCCACCGAGCGCGACCAGAACGAGGGCGAGGGAGCGGACGGTACGGGCAGAGCGTGTGCGCATGACGGGCTTCGATTCGGCAGGTGCGGAGGCTACGAGGGGTCCGCCGCCAAGCGGCTGGACGGCTGCACGAGCGTACGCACTCCACGCCCCCGGCGTGACCGAATCTGCGCTACGAAAGACTCCTGCTGCTGGCCCCGAAGCAGGGGGGCGCGCGGCGCGCCCCGCGGGACTCAGCTGGCCTTGCGCTTGGCCCGGACGGGCTTGATCACCCCGGCCTCGACCAGCACGGAGTAGGCCCCACGCTTCGTGATCGTCTTCAACGCGCGGGTCGAGAGGCGCACCTTCACGAACTCGCCCAGCTCGGGGACCCAGATGCGCTTCTTCTGGGTGTTGACCTTGAACTTGCGCTTGGACCTGCCGGTGATGTTCAGGCCGACGCCACCCTTCTTCTTGGGCAGGCCTCGGCGTGCGATCGAACCACCACTCTGGGTGCCTCGCTTCGTGACCTCACAGACTCGGGACATGGCAATCTCGTACGTGCAGCGCTGTTTCCGGACCGCCTACCCAGGAAATCTGGGTCGGGGCAAGATGGGGGCGAAAGAGGGTACAGAGGGCGGGGCGGAGCCGCAAGCCCCGCCCCATCCCGTTCCCGCATCCCCTGGCTCGAGGGCCTCCTAGCGGGTCAGCGCGAGGGTCAGGCGCAGGTCCTGGTCCCCCGAGGCCTCGCCGAAGACCGCGGTCCAGGCCCCGTCCCGCTCGGGGACCTGGCGCCGCTCGTTGACCGCCAGGTGGGAGTAGGTGGACATGTCCAGCTCCCCCAGGACCTGGCCTCCCAGGGAGACCCGCTCGCCCTTGTCCAGGAGGTGGGCCGAGCCACGCACGTCGAACAGGACCCCACCGTCGGCCGTGCGCTTGGGCTGGACCCAGAGGGCCACGCCGTCGAACAGGATCACCACCTTGGGGTCCGCGACGGACGAGAACTGGGCCACCTCGACGTCGTAGTCGGGCACCCCGAGGGACTCGAGCCCCAGGACCATCGAGCACGACTGGCCCATGCGCACCGGCAAGCTGCTACGCAGCGCCTCCTGGCCGTTGCGCTCGAGGGTCATCGAGAGCTGCATCAGGGTTGGCTGGGCCAGCAGCGCGGCGAACGACTCGCGCACCCGCTCCTGCTCGCGGCGACCCTCGTCGTCGTAGGGGAAGGCCAGCATCCAGCGGTCCACCAGCTCGAACTCCATCGCAGCGGTGCGTCCGCTCATCGACTCCAGGAAGACCTCGGTACTGTCCCAGCGCAGACCGACCTGGAGCAGCACGTCGCCGAAGTTCCCGTGCAACGCCTCGGTCACGGCTCCCGGCCACATCAGGGTTCCGCTCGAGACCACCCGCGGCGGCAGGATGCTGGACAGGTTGGCGATGAAGAGCTCACTGCCGTCCGCGTCGACGCGCAGTCGCGCGGAGGGCGCGAGGGTCCCGCCGGAGCGCCGCAACACCAGGACGTGCTCGTCGCCGTGGCGCGCCAGGTCGATCCCCGTACGCAGCACCAGAGCCTGGCCGTCGGGCAGGAAGGTGCTGAATCCAGCGCCGCGCGAGATGACGTGCATGTTGCGGAAGAGCCCGGCGTCGCGCACGTGCTGGGTCTTGCTGCCCTCGGCGGTGGAGACGAAGGCCAGCTCCAGGTTGCGGCGCTCGGGCTCGCCGTACTCGCGTCCGTCCTTCATCGAGAGCGCCAGCCACAGGCCGCCCTCCGCTGCGGAACCCCGCAGCCCGAGGCGCAGGCCCACGGGCACGCTGACCGTGATCGGGTCCGCGATGGCCGCGGCCTGGGCGATCTCGACGTCGTAGTCCGCCACGAACTCGACGTCGCGGGTCAGCTTGAGCACGCTGCTGCGGTCGCTGCGCACGCCCATGGCGTAGGAGGCATGGCTGCCCTCCTGCGCGGCACGCGCCAGCCAGGCGTCGACGTCCTGGGCCGGAACCACGGCCCCCGAAGGCACGGCGGCGGAGGTCCCCCGCGGCAGGCGCAGGACATCCACCGTGATGTCCGCCTGGGCGTTGGCCTGGGCCTCGAGGAAATCGACCAGGGCGCGCACGCGCTCGTGCAGCCCAGCCGGCCCCAGCACCGCCACGCGCTGGTCGTCGGTCATCCAGACCTCGCGTCCCTCGTACTCGAACTCGGCACCGAAGACGGACGTGATCAGGTTGACGACCGTGCCGTCATCCGAACTCTCGTCCCACTCCCCGAACAGGTCCTCCCCGCGCCGGAAGACGGGGTCGATGTAGGGCAGGAGGTTCGCATGGAAGGGGTCCTCCTCGAACTCCTCCGACGACGACAGCCTCACGGTCGACAGGTCGTAGAGCCTCAGGACCGAGGGGCCCTGAAACTCCGTCGGGATCGAGTGGGTAGCGCGGGTCAGGCCGGGCTGGGGGGCGCCGGAGAGCGGCCCGGGGCCCGAGGACAAGACCAGGGCGAGGGGCAAGAAGGGAACGAGAGCGATCATGGAGCAGTCCTAGCGGTTGCGGGACGGGATGCGAGGAGGGGGTCGAGCTCGTCGGCCACCTGGAACAGGGTCACGGCGCGTCCACCGCGCCGCGTGGGTCGCTCGAAGAGGTCCAGCACGCGGGTCCGGCGGCGCAGGTCGGCCTCGGCCAGGAGCGCGGCCGTCGCCTCTGCCCCACCGATGGACCATGCGGCCGCGAGACAGGCGGCGCCGATGCCGCGCTCGTCGGGCGCGAGCCCCTGGAACACGGCCTCGAGGGCCGGGAGATCATCGCTCGAGCCGAGCTCGCCCGCCGCGAGCAGCGCGCGCTCGCGATCGTCGTCGGAGAGCTGGCTCGTGGCCGCGAGGGCCAGAATCGCGGGCACGCTGGCCGCGTGCTGGCTCAGGACGCAGAGCTCGAGCAGGGCCCGCTGTTCGGAGCGACCGGTGCGCTCGATGTGACGCTGGGTCAGGGTCAGCAGCGGGCCCGAGCCGCGCTCGACCAGGACGCCGAAGGCACGCCGGAAGCCATCGTGTGAGACGGCGGGGATCAGCTCGAGCAGTGCGTCGAGGGCCTCTTCGTGCCCCATCTCGGCCAGGACGGCCAGGCACTCCTCGGCCTCCGGTGCGTGGGCCTCGACCCGCTGCGCGAGCCAGGCCACGCCGCCCTCCGGCTGCAAGAGGCGCAGGGCATCGAGCACGACGCGCACATCGAGGCGCGGGCGCTCGAGGTCCAGCTCGGCGGACAGGACCGCGGACGCCTGCGGCGCCTGGGCGAACCAGGACAGGAGCGACGCGCGGGACTCGTAGGACGCGCCGGCCAGCTCGAGCAGGGACTCGGCGCCGCGCTCCCCGCCCGCGGCGAGCAGGGCGTAGAGCGGATCGGCCAGGGCGCCGGGTCGGCGCGGCCCGGCGTCGAGCACGCGGCGCACCTCGAGCACGCGCGCCTCGCCCTCCAGACCCGCGAGGTGCGCCAGGACCCGGGCCTGGCTCGGGGCACGCCAGTAGCTACGACGCACCGCCTCGCGGCCCGTGAGCCGCAGATCGAAGAGCGCGGCCAGGGCGGCCTGGTCGAGGGGCGCGCCGCCCTGCGGCGGGCTGTCCTCCGAGCCGAACCCCGAGCCGATCCCGGGAGTGTCCTCGAGCAGCC
>JAJFFA010000814.1 GCA_021776885.1 Planctomycetota bacterium | reverse complement strand
CTCGCCAACCCGAACCTCGACAACTGGAACCGCTTCTTCTTCGACGTGCGCGGCCTGCGCCGCGCCGGATCCGCGGCCCTCGACCTGGCCTGGGTCGCCTCCGGTCGGCTGGACGGCTTCTGGGAGCTGCACCTCGCGCCCCACGATGTCGCCGCCGGCGGGTTGCTCGTGCGCGAGGCCGGGGGCGTGGTGCAGGACGCGGCCGGGGGTGAGGACTGGTTGCGGGGTGGGAACATCGTGGCCGCCGGGGCGCGGCTCTTCGAGGCGGTGAGGGCGCGCGTACGCGTCTGACCCGCGGGCACTAGAATCGAACGGAGCGTTCCAATGGGTGTCCCGAGCCGCAGCCTCACTGCCTTGGTCCTTTCCTGCGCCTTCCTCGGGGCGCCGGCCCTGGGCCGCCAGTCGACGCCCCAGGACGAGCCGCCGCCGCGGCCGCGCTACCAGTACTACCGCTGGGCGGAGGACTGGTCCGTCCTGGCAGGCCGGGAGGCGGACACGGATCCCTTCGACCCGCTCAAGTACGTGCCCCTCAGCGCGGACGGCGAGTTCTGGGCCAGCTTCGGCGGGCGCATGCGCGCGCGGGTCGAGCACTTCGAGAACTTCGGCTTCGGCGCCGGAGCCGGCGCGCCTGGAGCGAACGACGACACCTACGTCCTGACCCGCGCCTTCCTGCACGGGGACCTGCACCTCGGCCCGCGCCTGCGCGCCTTCGCCGAGATCAAGACGGCCCAGGTGTCGGATCGCGACCTGCCCGGAGGGCGGCGCGCTTCGGACCTGGACACCTTCGCCCTGCAGCAGGCCTTCGTCGACGTCACGCTGCCCCTGGGAGACGGCTCCCTGCGCCTGCGGCCCGGCCGCCAGGGCCTGCGCCTGGGGGCGGGGCGGCTGGTGGCGCCCGCCCCGTGGAGCAACACGACGCGCACCTGGGACGGGGCCAGCGCCGTCTTCGAGTCGGGCTCCTTCAGCGCCACGGCGCTGGCTCTACAGTTCGCGCCGGTGCGCAAGACCCAGTCGAACGACCCCGACCACGACCAGCCCTTCTACGGTCTCTACACGACCTGGAAGGAGGGCCAGCGCGGCTGTGATCTCTACTGGCTGGGCATCGAGCGTGAGGGTTCGGCGTTCAACGGCAGCGTCGGCTCCGAGCAGCGTCACACCTTCGGATCGAGGGGCTGGGCGCCCCTCAGCGAGACCCTGCGCCTCGAGCTCGAGGGGGCCTACCAGACGGGGGAGGTCGACCAGGCGGACATCCGCGCCTGGTTCGTGGCCAGCAAGCTGGACTGGAAGCCCGCGGGGCGCGCGGGTTTCTTCGCCGGATTCGACTGGGCCAGCGGGGACGACGAGCCCGGTGGCGACGTGGAGACGTTCCAGCCGCTGTTCCCCATGGGCCACGGGTACTACGGGTTCGCGGACGTGGTCGGGCGCCTGAACGCGATCGATGCCCAGCTCGGCGCCACCTGGGCCGCGCGCGAGGACCTGTCCCTGCGCATCGCGAATCACGCCTTCTGGCTGGCCAGCGACGACGATGCGCTCTACGCCCCGAACGGTTCCGCGTCGCGTCCGAGCGGAAGCTTCGCTTCTCGAGAAATCGGCTACGAACTGGATCTCTCCGCCGTATGGAGAGCGGCCACCCACGTCGACGCGCTGCTGGGCTACAGTCACTTCTTCGCCGGCGCGGCCGTCCGCGACAGTGGACCCGGGTCCGACCTCGACTTCCTCTACCTGTCTCTCACCTACACGTTTTGACTCCTCCGTCGCGCGCAGCGCTCTGGGCCATCCGCCTGGGCTTCGCCCTGGTGGTCGCCTTCACCTGGCGTCAGGGCCTGGGGGCCCCGGCGCTCGATGTGGCTTCGAGCCGCCCGGACCTCAGCCTGCGCCTGCGACAGGTGGCGCAGGAGGTGGGGATCGACTTCCGGCACCGCGCCACCTCGATCGATGCCCTGGTGGCGAACGTCGAGCCCCACGTGACGGCCGTGGGCGCCGGGGTGTCGGTGACCGACGTCGATGGGGACGGCTGGCCGGATCTGTACGCGACGACCAGCGCGGGGGGCGAGTCCAACGCCCTGTACCGCAACCTGGGTGACGGCCACTTCGAGGAGATCGCGGGGCAGGCCGGGCTGGCCGAGCTGAACGTGGCCGGCGAGTGCGCCAGCATGGGCTCGGTCTGGGGCGACTACGACAACGACGGGCGCGAGGACGTGCTGGTCTACGCCTGGGGCCGCTGCCGCCTGTTCCATAACGAGAGCGCCGCAGGCGAGGTGCGCTTCCGCGAGGTGCGCAGTGCGCTGCTGGACGAGCGCATCTACTGCAACGCCGCCACCTGGTTCGACTTCGACGCGGACGGCGTGCTCGACCTGTACCTGGCCGGCTACTTCTCCGCGGCGAACGACCTCTGGCAGCTGGACACGACGCGCATCTACCACGAGAGCTTCGAGTTCGCGAACAACGGCGGAGCGAACCGGCTGCTGAAGGGACGCGGGGACGGGAGCTTCGAGGACGTGACCCAGGCCACGGGCATGATCAACACGCGCTGGACCTACGCCGCCCTGGCCGCCGACTTCGACCGCGATGGCAGGGTCGACCTGTACCTGGCCAACGACTACGGACCCGAGGAGCTGTACCTGAACCGCGGAGCGGCGGGCTTCGAGCTGGCCTCGGGCATCGGCCTCGAGGGCGAGAGCAAGAGTGGCATGTGCGCCACCCTGGGCGACATCTTCAACGACGGGCGGCTGGCCGTGTACGTCACGAACATCTCGCAGTACGGCTACATCTTCCAGGGCAACAATCTGCGCGTCAGCTACCTCGACCGCGGCGGGGACATGCTGCAGTTCGCCGAGGGGGCCGTGGCCGAGTGCGGCTGGGCCTGGGGCGCGCAGTTCGGGGACCTCGACCGCGACGGGCTGCAGGACCTGGTGGTCGTCAACGGCTTCATCTCGGCCAGCCGTGAGCGCGACTACTGGTACCAGATGTCCAAGATCTCCCTGGGCACCGGTAGCGTGATCGCGGACGCGGCCCAGTGGCCGGCCTTCGAGGACCGCAGCCTGTCCGGCTACGAGCGCACGCGGGTGCTGCTCAACGCGGGGACGAAGAACGCACGCTTCGACGAGGTCGGCGCGGCGGCCGGGATCGACGACACCTACGACGGACGCGCCGTGGTGCGCGCCGACCTCTTCGGCAGCGGGCGCCTGGACCTGGTCGTGGCCAACCAGAACGGCCCGCTGCTGGTCTACGCCAACGAGTCCACGGACGAGCATGGCTGGATCGCCTTCGACCTGGTCGGCACCCGCAGCAACGTCTCGGCCTTCGGCGCCGAGGTCGAGCTCTCCTTCGGGGGCGGGCGCCAGCTGCAAACCGTGACCGCCGCCAGCGGCTTCGCGAGTCAGAATCCCAGGCAGCTGTTCTTCGGCGTGGGCGACGACCCGGGACCGGTCTCGGCCCTGGTGCGCTGGCCCGCGGGCGGCGAGCAGCGCCTCGAGGGGCTCGAGCTGGGGCGGGTGCATCGCCTCGAGGAGCCGCGCCGATGAGCGCCACGAGCAGCAGCGCGAGGGCAGCGCGTCCGGCGCCCGGGC
>JAJFFA010000813.1 GCA_021776885.1 Planctomycetota bacterium | reverse complement strand
GACCGACGGGCGCATGACCCTGTCCTTCGGGCGCGGGACGCCCCAGTACATGGCGCCGGAGATGCTGCGCAGCCGCGCCGACCACCGCGCGGATCTCTACTCCCTGGGGGTGATGCTGTACGAGTCCCTGTCGGGCCGCCTGCCGTTCCAGGCCGAGGCGGCGGGGGGGCTGGTGCTGCGCGAGGACGACACGCCGCCCGAGTTCCCCGAGGACTTCCCCGCGCGCCTGCGGCCGGTCGTCGAGCGCTGTCTGCGGCTCGCGCCGGACGACCGCTACTCGAGCGTGGGCGAGATGCTCGCGGATCTGGACCAGACCGCGCGCCAGGGCGACTCGGTGCGCGTCGATCAGCTGGTCGCTTCGGGCACCCAGGACGATGAGCTGCGCGGCTTCGTGAGCGCCGCCCT
The DNA here is from genome assembly GCA_021776885.1 of Planctomycetota bacterium. GTDB lineage: Bacteria > Planctomycetota > UBA1135 > UBA1135 > JAJFFA01. Next base: position 4,824 of record JAJFFA010000813.1, on the reverse strand, counting down.
CGAGGGGGCGCCGCGCGGGCCGGTCCCGCCCCCGCCGCCGCGCGTGGAGGCGGACCACGGCTCGGGCAGCGACCCGCAGCTGGTGCCCGAGACGCCCAGCACCCAGACCTCCGAGCTGCGCCAGACGGCGGCCGACCTGGCGCGCGGCGCGGTCGAGGTGGCGCGGGGCATGTGGGACGGCTTCAAGAGCGCTCAGCAGGGCTCCCAGGCGAGCAAGCGTTCGCCCAAGCCCTCCAAGGCCCCTGGGTTGGACGCCGCCGGCGCGTCGGCCGCTGCGCGGGATGAGTCCGGCGGCGTGGCCACCAAGACCGGCGACGACAGCACGCGCTTCCGCGGCTTCGCCTGGCAGTGGCCGCCGGCGAAGGGCAAGAAGAAGGCTGCGGGCAAGGGGAAGGACAAGGACAAGGCCAAGTCGGGTGCGCGCTCGACCATGGACGAGGTCGTCGCTGCGGTCTCCGGCGCCGGGGCCGAGATCAAGGAGGCTGTCGGCGAGGTCGACCAGGCGTTGCACGCCGCCTTCCACGAGGCCCCGGTCCCGGCCCCGGCGCCGCCCGCAGGCGGGACGGTGCCCGTCCCACCGCGCATGCACGGCGGACCGGGGGCGACGGTGGTGGCCACGGTGGTCCTGGGGCTCGAGGTCCTGGCCTCCCTGGTCGGCAATCTGTTCCGCGGCATCCTGGGCGTCGTGCGCACCGTGGGGGACCGGGTGCTGCGCACCTCGGGCGGCCTCCTGGTACGGGTCCTGCGCCTGGCCGCCTTCGTGGTGATGATGGCCCTCTTCGGGGCCGCGACGATGACGGTCGGCATGCTCTTCCTCGGCGCGATGGGGGGGAGCTAGGCCCTTGGCCGACAGCGATCCCGACATCGAGCGCTTGCAGGCCTTCGACGATGGCGAGTGGCTCGGCGTCGAGCGCGCCTATGCGGGCCGCCTGTTCGCCTACGTCGCGCGGCGTGTGCCCGACGCCCAGGCGCGGGAGGACATCGTGCAGGAGTCCTTCCTCGGCGCGGTGCGCGGCATCGGGTCCTTCGACAAGGGCTACACCTTCGAGCAGTACCTGTTCGGGATCTGCCGCAACCGCACGATCGACCACCTGCGGCGGCGCAAGGCGACCACCCTCTCGGCCTCCGAGGACGACGACGAGCGCTCGCCCCTCGAGTCCCTGGCCGAGGAGAACGAGACCCCCAGCGCGATCGTCGCCGGCGAGGACGTGCGCGGCCAGGGGCGCACGCTGCTGGTCGAGATCCTGCGCGACTGGGTGCAGGAGACCTGGGAGGCCAAGGAGTTCACGCGCTTGATGGTGATCGAGGCGCTCTTCGCGGGAGGCTGGCGCAACCGCGACACCTGGAAGCGCTTCGGGTTGCGCGACGAGACCGCGGTGGCGGGCATCAAGTTCCGCGCCCTCAAGCGCATGCGCGAGCTGGCCGCGCGCCTGAGCGGCGCCGCGGCCCAGGGCGCGGCGCCCGACTCGAACGCCGCGGCGGGGGACCCCGAGTCGGGGCTCCTGACCTGCCTGGCCGACGAGGCCGAGGCCGGGCACACGGGCCTCGACGTGGCCATGATCTGGCGCCGGGACCGGGTCAGCTGTCCAGCGCGCCACTGGCTGGCGCGGCACCAGGCGGGGACCCTGTCCGAGGGACCGCGGGCTTTCGTCGACTTCCACACGGGGGAGATGGCCTGCGAGTGGTGCCTGGCCAACCAGGACGACCTGACCGACGCCCACGAGGACGACCTCGAACCGCTGCTGGAGCGCGTGCGCGCCTCGACGGCGCAGTACCTGCGCTCGAAGACCGTTCCGGGTCAGTGACCCGGAGGCCCGGCGGCCCCCGCGCCGGGCCCGTTCAGGGCTGGAAGGTCACGCCGATGCCATCCGAGGTGTCGAACAGCGCTGCGCCCGCCTGCACGTCGCGGAAGCGAGCCTGGAAGAACCAGGTCGAGCCGACCGTGATCACGCTGCCCGCCGTCGAGCTGTAGTCGAGATCGCCCAGCAGCACGTTGCCCTGGGCCATGCTCACCGACGTGCGCCAGACCAGACCGCCGACGCAGCGGAAGCCGTTGCCGAAGGGCGTCTGGACCTGCACGTCGCCGAAGAAGAACAGGCCGGTCGTGTTCGCGGGCACCGGCTCCGCGCGCAGGGGCAGGCTGCCGACTCCGATCGAGTCGCAGCCGAAGGCGTCGATCACTGCGGCGAAGCCGGACGAGTTCGCGTTCGAAACGCAGAAGCGGACGCCGCTACCAGAGAGGGAATACTCGAAGGCCCCCAGGTCGGGGCGCACGCCGAAGACGCGCAGGCTGCGGTCGATGTCCAGCATCGGATAGCCGTCGTTGGTCGAGAAGGGCAGACCCGCATCGCGGGCCGGCGAGTTGCAGGCCAGGTGGTGGTCGCCTGCGGCGGCATCGACGAAGCGCGGATCGGCGTCGAGGTTCCCCACGCCGGGCCAGCCGCCCTGGACCAGGGAGTGCGACGCGCTCAGCCCGGCGCGCTCGCGCAGCTGCGCTCCGCCGCGGTTCGCGAAGACGATCGAGTTGCGTACGATGCCGTCCTCGATGCCGGCCACCGCGGGGCTGCCCAGGGATACGCCGGCGATGTTCTCGACGACGGTGCCGTGGGTGACCTCGCAGCGCGTGCGGGCCTGCACGGCCCCGATGCCGGGGCGCTGCTGCGGGAATATGGCGTCGGCGCCGCGGTTGGCGCGGAAGACGCACGAGAGCAGGAACGAGCGCCGGTCATCGTCGCGGGCGAACACGGCACCGGCGCCGGCGGCGAAGTCAGGGCTGTCGGAGCGGCCGCCCACGTTCCCTTCGAACAGCACACGGTCGACGATCGCGCGCGCGTCGCCCGAGATCAACAGGCCGCCGGGCGCCCCCGATTCGCCGGCCCGACCGCCGCGGTTGAAGCGCAGCGACGAATCGATCATCTGGACGGCCCCGTTCTGCATGGCGACGGCCCCCGCGCCACCCTGGCCCTGCCCCTGGGTTCCGGAGCGGCCGCCCTGGTTGAACTCGAGGGTGCAGCGCTGGGCGATCGTGCCCGCGTGGGCGAGGCGCATGGCTCCGGCGCCGCCCGCGCCCTCACCGTCGCCCCCCACGTTGCCCACGAACAGGCAGTCGCGTACGCGCGGGCGGTTCATGTACAGGGCGCCAGCTCCGCCCAGTCGCTCCCCGTCCCCGCCGCGGTTGCCGCGGAACTCACACTGGTCGATCAGGCTGAAGGTCTCGCTGGTGATCGCGCCGGCTCCGCCGTAGCCGCTGCTCCGCCCGCGGCCGCCGAGGTTGTCGTCGAAGCGGCAGCGGAAGACCTCGAGGGTCGAGGAGCGCGCAGCCAGCCCGCCCGGCCCGCCCCAGGTGTAGTCGCTCGAGGGCAGGGAGTCGCCTCCCACGTTGGCGATGAAGTCGCACTCGTCGAGGGTCAGCGTCGCCTGCGAGGCGTTGACGCCACCGGCCCCCCAGCGGAAGCCGGTGGGCCCGCCCTGGTTGGCGCGGAAGGTGCAGCGCTCGAGGTGCAGGCTGCCCATGGCCACGTGGGCTCCGCCGGCGCCGCCGCCGCTCGAGCCGACGTTGTCGACCAGGATGCAGGCGTGCAGCTCGAGGGTCGACTCGAAGCAGTACACGCCGCCGCCGGTGGGCCGGCCGCTGAGCATGACGGCGCGGCCGCCGGTGATCGTGAAGCCCTCGAGGCTGGTGCCGGGCCCCGTTCCCGTGCCAGAGACAGTGACCACGCTGCCGGCCTGGGCGCCGTCGATGGTGGTGACGAGGGGACCGCCCGACGAGAACACGCGCAGGCTCAGGCTGCGGTAGTCGAGGGTCTCGACGTAGGTGCCAGGGGCGACGCGCACCGAGTCCCCCGAGAGCGCCGCGTCGATGGCGGCCTGGATCGTGGGGAACTGGCCGGGGACGTCGTGGGTCGTCTGGGCTCGCGCGCTCGTGGCGAGGGCCAGGGCCAGGGCGAGCAGGCAACGGGCGATGTTGGAGAGCACGGATGAGCCTTTGCGGTTGGGCGACCGAACCCAGGTCGCAGGGCTCTTCAATCTAGCGGGCGCTCAGGAACTTGCAGCGCGCTGCGCCGGTCGCAATGCAGCATCCCCGCGCAGGGCGTCGCGCCGAGCGCTCAGGCCATGTCGTAGGCCTGCTTCAGCCACTGGCGCACCTCGGCATCGACGTCCCCTGGGCGCTCGAGGCGCACGCGGTGCGTGACCATCGAGCTGAAGCTGCCCGAGGACTCGAGCCGGCCCCTGGCCGCGACGCCCTTCAGGTTCAGGCCCAGGTCGACGCGGGTCTTCGTCGAGGGCTGGATCAGGCCGAACTGCTTCGAGCGCCGCAGGCTGACGTAGGCCTTCTTGGGCGCCAGCTCGGCGTCCTTGCCCAGCTTGGCGACCAGGGCCGTCAGGGTCGCGTAGATCGGCAAGAGCCCGGCCTTCGCGCCGGAGTACTGGGTCTCGACCAGGTCGCCGTCCGAGGGCGCGGCGCCCGCGTTCAGGAACTCGTGGGCGATCAGGTTGGCGAAGCCGTGGGTCACGCCGTGCTCCGACTTCAGGTGCTGGGTCAGGGCGCCGTGCTTCTCGAGCTTCGAGCGGGCTGCGATCTTCAGCCAGGCCTCGAGCCTCTTGCCGGTCTTCTCTTCCAGGTTGGCGAGCATGGCCGCGGCCATCTCGGCGGGGGACTTGGGCATGGGGGAATCTCCTCTGGGGTTGAGAGCCAGTGCGCCGACGGGGACTTCTGACCCGAAGCTTTCCGCCGGAAACCGGGCGTCGCGTAAAGGCTGGGTCCGATCGAGCCCGAGCGGGCGCTCCCGACCTTTCCGGGGTGCCGGCGCCCATGGCATCCTG
>JAJFFA010000812.1 GCA_021776885.1 Planctomycetota bacterium | reverse complement strand
ACGGAGGCACCCCAGGCCGCCGCGCGCAGACTCTTGAAGCGGGCCCTGCGCTCGGAGACCTCGGCCTCGATCGAGTCGCGAACCCGCAGCCTCCCGCGATCAGAACAGGGGCTTGGTCTCCTGGTCCGGACCGTCGAGGGCGCCGCGGTAGGCGAGCAGCGTGCTCTTCGCGCACTCGCGCCAGGACAGCTCCCGCGCCCGGGCGCTGCCGCGGCGAACCTGCTCGTCGCGCAGGTCCGGCTCGTCGAGCAGCCGGCGCGCCGCCTCGAAGATGCGCTCGGGGTCGGTGGGCTCGACCAGGAACGCACCATCGCGCAGGACCTCGGGCATCGACGTCACGTAGCTCGCCACCACCGGCGTGCCCAGGGCCATGGCCTCGAGGGGCGGCAAGCCGAAGCCCTCGTTCAGGCTCGCCCACAGGAAGAGGTCCGCCTGGGAATAGAGCCGGACCAGCTCGGCCTCGCCCACGTTGCGGCGCCACTCGATGCGCTCGGCGGCGGGGGAGGCGGCCAGGGCGCGCTCGAAGTCCTCGCTGCCATAGCCCGGGGGGCCGGCGATGATCCAGCGCTGGGGCTTTCCGTCGCGCACGAGGCGCTCGAAGGCATCCAGCATGCGCAGGTGGTTCTTGCGTGCGTCCACGCGCGAGACCGTCAGCACGTACGGGCCCTTGGCGGGCGGAAAGCCCCCCGGGGGCAGGTGGCGCAGGACGTGGTCGCAGCCCAGGTGGGTCACGACGACGCGGTTCGGCGAGAGGCCGAAGGACATGACCACCTCCGCTCCTACGAACTCGGTCGGCACCAGGACGCGCTTGCAGCGCTGGACCATGGCGCGCGCGCTCTCCGTCATGCCGCGCGCCACGTCGTGATCGAGGTAGCCCGGGCGCACGCTCGGGTCCTCGTTGGCGTCCATCATGTAGATGGTGTCGAAGATCGTGGCCACCTCGACCGCGTCGCGCACCGCGAGCAGGTTCGGCTGGGTGTGGTGGTAGACCGCGCAGCCGCCGACCAGGTCGTCGACGCCCTTGCCCAGCCGGGCCAGGAGCCAGGGCAGGATCGAGGAGGGCAGGCGCAGGCGCAGCAGCTCGGCCGCGCTGCCGGCCAGGCCCAGCTCCTCCATGGAGAAGCGGCGGCCGGCCAGGGTGTAGCCGAACAGGCCCAGGCTCGAGTCGAAGCCCAGCTCGAGCATGCCGCGCACCAGCTCCCGCGCGTAGCGCCCGATGCCCTCGCGGTTCACCAGGGCCGGACGATAGTCGAGTCCGATCCTCACGCCCTGTGCTCCTCGGCCGTCACGGCGCGCACCCTACCAGGGCAAGAGCGCGGCGAGGACGCGTCCCGCGCCGAAAGCCGCAGGCACGGCGAGCCAGGTCCAGGCCCTCCCGGAGCCACGGAAGCTCGCGCCGCTGCGCAGCAACGAGAGGGCAGCACCCAGGGCGACGAGGAGCTCCGTGGCCAGGGTCGCCGCGGCCGCTCCCGCCAAGCCGTGGGCCGGCACCCACAGGGCGTTCAGGCCGATGTTGGTGGCCAGCCCACTGGCGGAGATGACCAGGAGCGCTCGGCTGCGCCCGGTCGCCACGACCGACGTCACGAGCGGGGCGCCCAGGTAGACGGCCAGCACCGCGAGCAAGAGCCAGCGCAGGGCCGGAGCAGCGCCCTCGAAGCCCTCGCCGAAGAGCGCCAGCAGCGCCGCGCAGTAGGGCCAGACGAGCCCCACCGCGAGGCTCGCCGCGCACAGGGACGGCCGCGCCAGGCGCAGGGCGGCGCTGCCCAGGCGCCCGGCCGCGTGCTCACGGGTCAACCAGGGCAGGGCCGCCAGGGAGGCGAACACGGCCAGCATGATGCCGTAGGACATGAAGCGCACGGCGACGTTGTAGTGCCCCAGGGGAACCACCCCGACCCACGCGCGCACGAACAGGTTGTCGATGTAGAAGTAGGCCTGCTGACACAGGCTCGCCAGCCCCATGGGGAAGGCCAAAAGGAAGAGCGGACGCACCCGGCCCGTGCCCTTGGGGTCGGCGAAGAGGAAGGGGGCGCGCGGCAGGTGCGGGCGCGAGACGAAGAACAAGAGCGCGTTCCCGAGGGTGCTGCCCAGGGCGATCGCCACCAGGAAGGGACCGGGTTGCGTGGCCCCCAGGGCGCGGAACAGGAAGACGCAGGAGAGCGACGCGCCGGCGGCGATGGCGCGCACGAGCACGGGACGGCTCCAGGCGATCCTGTTCTTGAAGACGAGGGTCGAGAGCTCCAGGGCGTGGGTGACGGGGTAGAGGCTGGCGAGGGCGATCCAGCCCGCGTCGGGCTCACCCGCCAGCCACGCGCCTCCGCCCACGAGCAAGACGCCCAGGAGTCCGGTCACCAGGCGGATGCGACGCGCCGCGCCGAGCACGCCGGAGAGCAGCGTCGCATCGCCCGCCGTGCGCTGCACCGCGGCCTGTCCCGTGCCCAGGTCGACCAGGTTGTCGAGCACCAGGAACAGGGCCAGGTAGAAGGTCAAGCGACCGAAGCCGGCCTGGTCCAGGTGCTGCGCGAGCAGATAGAGGTAGGTGAGGGTGCAGGCCGAGCCCCACAGCCGTCCCAGGACCAGCAGCCCGGTACCGCCCCAGACGCGACGCGGAACGCCCCCCGTCATTCTTCTTCGTCGTCGTCGATGTACCCGAGCGCCTTCAGGTCGGCGAGGGTGGCGGGGTCCTTGGGGACCGCCAGGTTGCTCGAGGTCGGGTAGTCCCTGCGCCAGGCCTCGATCAGACCCCGCAGCCGCGCCACGTCCGCCGAGTCTTCGCTCCACAGGTTGGTGCGCGCGTCCGGGTCGGCCTCCAGGGCGAAGAGCGAGGGCCGGATCTCGACCTTGGGTACGAACCCGTCGGGCTCGACCAGGCGCAGGCCGCTCGCGCCCTCGATCAGCAGCCGCGCGCCGCGCACGTAGGCGTGCACGTCCTTGTTCCACCCGGGGGCGCGGCCCCACATCAGGTCGACCAGGCTCGTGCCGTGAACGCTGCTCGGGATCTCGATCCCGGCCAGCTCCAGCAGGGTCGGCATCAGGTCGACGTTCTCGACCCGCTCGTCGACGACCTTGCCGTCCGGGACGCCGGGCCCGGCCAGGATCAGGGGCGTCTCGAGCAGCTCGGGGATCAGGTGCTTGCCGTGGTCGCGGTAGAAGAACTCGGAGGGCGCGCGGCTCGCGAGGCGCGCCTCTTCGAGGGGGCTGACGCGATCCCAGAGGCCTTCGCCGTGGTCGGCGGCGACCGCCACCAGGGGCTCGCTGACCCCCAGCTGTTCCAGGCGCGCGAAGAGTCGCTCGAAGAGCTGGTCGCAGTAGCGCAGCTCCTGGTCGTAGCGCCCAGACTCGCGCGAGATCGTGGTCCAGGCCTGCTTCCAGCCCGGGTCGTCTGCGCCCGGCGGGGCGCCGCGGCGCTCGAACTCCGCTCTTTGCCACTCGCTGCGCGGCAGGCCATCCCCGTCCGAGATCGGCAGCGATTCCGCCAGCTGCGGATAGCTCCGGTACGGGTAGTGCGGGTCCATGACGTGCACGTAGAGGAACAGGGGAGCGCGCTCGCCCGCGCTCTGTCCCTCGGGCAGCACCTCGGCCAGGGGCCCTTCCAGGTCGTCGATCAGCTGCTCGAAGGTGCGCGCGATCTCCTTGCGCTTGTGCTTCGTGTCGCGGTTGGGCACGCGGTGATCGTCGAAGAACTCGAAGCCGCGGTCGAAGCCCTCATCCCTCGAGACCAGCATGTTGGCCGTCGTGCCCAGCGTGCGGTAGCCGGCCTCGCGGAAGGCGGCGGCCAGGGACTGGGCCTCGGGCTCGAAGACGTCACGGTAGTCCGTCAGGTAGCGCGAAGTGAGCATCGACGCCATCGACGGCTTGGTCCACGGCGCCTGGGACGAGTTGCGCGCGAAGCGCGTGCCGCGCGCCGCGAGGGCGTCGATCACCGGGCTGGTCGGGCGCTCGTAGCCGTAGCACGACAGGCGGTCCGCACGCAGCGTGTCGAAGACGACCAGCACCACGTCGGGGCGTGACGCGACGGGCTGCGAGCCGCCGCAGGCGGCGAGGGTCGTCGCCAGGGCCAGGGCCGCCCACGGCAGCCTGGCCCGGGACGAGGGGGTCGCGGTGGCCGCGACGGGGGGCGGGGGCGAGGGGCGCATCGGCGGGAGTATAGGCGAGGGCTGCCGCGCCGGCACTCGGCGCCCCCGGCCCGCCTCGAAGAGCGGTCGCGGCCTCAGGCGCCGGATCCGCCGCCGTCGAGCTGGGCGTTCACGGTCGAGAAGCTCACCTCGAGCCGCGAGAGCGCCTCGAGCGCGGGCTCGGTGTCCTGCCGCGAGCAGGTCTGGCGCAGCCCGTCGCAGCGCTGGGCGAACTCGTCAGCGCCCAGGGCGCGGGCACGCTTCGAGAGCTCTTCCGCCAGCTCCACCGCACGGTGCGCATCGCCGCGGCCCAGGGCGTCCCCGAGCTGACCCAGGAGGGCCGGTGCGTCGCCGAGGAAGGCGTCGACCTGGCCCTGGCGCTCGGCCCCGGCTCCCGCGCGCGACTCCGTCGTGATCAGCCCACGGCGCCGCATCGAGACCTCGAGCCAGGTCTCGAGGACCTTGTACAGGCTGGCCTGGTTGAAGGGCTTGGTGATGTAGTCGTTCATGCCCGCCTGGATGCAGCGGTCACGATCGCCCTCCATCGCGTTGGCGGTCATGGCGACGATGGGCACGTTGCCCTCTCCGCGCTCGCGCTCGAGGACACGGATGGCGCGGGTGGCCTCGAAGCCGTCCATCTCGGGCATCTGGCAGTCCATCAGGACCACGTCGAGGGGCATGCCCTCGAAGATCTCGACGGCCTCCCTGCCGTTGTTCGCGACCTCGCAGCGGTAGCCGCCGCGGGACAGCACGGCGATGGCCACGCGCTGGTTCACGACGTTGTCCTCGACCAGGAGGATGCGCGCGCGCTTGCGCAGGGCGGTGTCGAAGAGCGAGGGTTCCGCGGCGGCGGGCAGCTGCTCCCCGGGCTCGGCCGTCGGGTCAGGCTGGCCGAGCAACGTCCCCAGGCAGTCGAGCAAGAGGCCGCGCTTGACGGGCTTGGTCAGGTGGCCGGCGATGCCGACCTCGGACAGGCGTCGCGTCTTGCCGATGAAGGCCATCGAGGTCAGGAGCACCAGCGGCAGGCTGACGAGCTTCTCGTCGGCGTGGATCGTCGCGGCCAGGGCTACGCCGTCGGCCCCCGGCATCTGGAAGTCGAGCAGGGCCAGGCCGTACGGCTCGCTGGTCGCCGCGGCACGTCGCAGGGCCTCGAGGGCTTCGGGTGCCTGGGCGTGGGCGCTCGGCCGTGCACCCCAGGCCTCGAGTTGCTGGCAGAGGATCGTGCGGCTGGCGCGGTTGTCGTCCAGGACGAGCACCTTCAGGCCGTGCAGCTCCTTGGGGCTGGCGGGCGGGCGCTGGGCGCAGGCCTGCTTCTTGAAGCGCGCCTCGAGCCAGAACGTCGAGCCCTTGCCGACCGTCGACTCGACCTGGATCTGGCTCTGCATGACCCGCGCGATCTGGTCCGAGATCGTCAGGCCCAGCCCCGTTCCGCCGTACTTGCGCGTGGTCGAGGAGTCGACCTGCGTGAACGACTGGAACAGCCGGTCCATGCGTTCCGGGGGAACGCCGATGCCCGTGTCGTGCACGGCCAGCTTGATCAACGCGCTGCCGGTGTCCTCCTGGACGCAGGCCACCTCGATCATCACCTGCCCACGGTCCGTGAACTTCACGGCGTTCGTCAGCAGGTTGAGCAGGATCTGGCGCAGGCGCGAGGGGTCGCCGCGCAGGAACTCGGGCACCTTCGGGTGCATCATGCACAGCAGCTCGAGCCGCTTCTCCTCGGCCTTGGGCGCGAGGATGTCGGAGACGTCCTCGATCACCGAGCGCAGGTCGAAGTCGATCTCCTCCAGCTCGAGCTTACCCGCCTCGATCTTGGAGAAGTCGAGCACATCGTTGATCAGCGTCAGGAGCTGCTCACCGCAGTTGCGGATCGTGCTGATCATCCCGCGCTGCTCGGCCAGCAGGCCCATGTCCATCAACAGACCGGTCATCCCGATGATGCCGTTGAGCGGTGTGCGGATCTCGTGGCTCACGTTGGCCAGGAAGTCCGTCTTGACCCGCACGGCGCTCTCGGCGTCGTCCTTGGCTCGACGCAGGGCCTCGTTGACCATGCGCAGCTCGCGCATGCGCTTCTCGACCTGGGACTCGAGGTGTCCACGGTGCTGCTCCAGCTCGCGGTCGCGCTTCTCGATGCCCTCGAGCATCTCGTTGTACGAGTCGATCAGGACCCCGATCTCGTCGTTGCTGGTCTTGGTCGAGCGCAGGGAGAAGTCCTGCTCGTCGCGCACCTTCTCGGTCATGCGCGCCAGGTCGACGATGGGCGCGATCAGGAAGCCGCGCAGACGCGAGGCGATCACGTAGGACAGGAGGCAGGCCATCAGCAGCACGAGCGCGATGCCCTTGTAGTACTGGCCCATGCGCTGGGCGATCTTGCTCTGGTCGGAGCGCAGGTAGATCGAGCCGACCCGCCCCTCGACCTCGTGCTCGATCGGGACGCAGACCTCCAGCAGGTCCGCTCCGAAGCGGCGGCGTACGTCCAGCGGGCTGCGCGGGACCACGGACTGCGACTCGGGGTAGACCGCGCACAGGACGCCCTCGGCGTCGTAGACCGCCGCGGCCTGGATGTGGGTCTGGGCGTCCAGTGCCTCGAGCGCCTCCGCCACGAACACGGCATCGGCGAACAGCAAGCCCGACTGGCAGTTGCGCCCCATGCCCGCTGCGCTCGTCTCGAGGTCGTCGAGCATCATGCTGCGCGCCTGACCGTACGTGTAGGCGATCTGCACCACACCGGACACGATCAGAGCGAAGGTGCAGGTGAGCATGGTGATCATCGTCACCTTGCTGCGCAGCGACATGCTGCGCATCCAGCTCAGGCTCGGCTTCAGCCTGTCCCACTTCATCGCTGCACCTCCTCACGGATCACCCGCGCCAGCTTCAGCAGCTGACTGCTGATGACGAGCTCGGCTCGCTTGGCGGCGGCAGGATTGATCTCGAAGCGCACGCGGTCGCGCTCGAAGTAGAAGTTGATCGTGCCTCCGTTGAGGGCCAGCCCGGTCTCTTCACCGATGACGAGGGTGTGGACGACCGCGTAGCGCTCGAGCACCGCGTCGCGCTCATCAGCGCTCATCTCACCGAGGAACACCATGTGCGCGGGGCCGAGCTCGTCGAGGTTCGTGTAGCGCCTCAGCTCGACCTTGCGCGTTCCCACCACGCGCTGACCGAGGTGCTTCTCGAGCAGCGGGCCGAAGGGATCGCGGCCCACGACGGCGACCACCAACGGAGCGCGCGAGCTCCCGAAGGCCTCCCGTGGCCAGCTCGTGAACATGGCGAAGTTGCGCAGGTACATCGCTTTGATCTCGTAGGCCGGGTGCCGGTCCTCGTCGGCCTGGGCGCCCCGGCCAGCGCCGCGCAGGCTGCGCTCCGGGACAGCCATGGCCACGAGGACCAGGGCCGAGAGGAGACCCAGGGCGACGCGCGCGACGCGCGGGCACGCGACGCTCGGGAGATCGGGGCTCTTGGGGCTAGTGGGGGCAGGCAGCATGGTCCGCAGACATGCGATCCCCACCCGCCACGGAAGTGGCGGAGCGGAGGTCTAGCCTCCCTTCGGAAGTCCTGGACTTGCGCCTTGAGGGCGGCCCCACTTCCCGTTGCGCGAGCCTTACGCGGATTGAACTCGCGACCCGCGGGGGGCTCAGCCCGCCGCCAGGCCCTCTTTCGTGCGCCGGGCCACCTCTTCCGTGAACTCGGTGGTCGAGAGCTCGCCCCCGATGTCCCGGGTTCGTGCGCCGTCGGCGATCGAGGACAGGATTCCGTTGCGCAGGGCCCGCCGCGCGTCCGGCTCGCCGATGTGGCGCAGCAGGTTGGCCATGGCCAGCAGGGCCGCGGTCGGGTTGGCCAGGTTCTGGCCGGCGATGTCCGGGGCGGTGCCGCCCGAGGGGTCGAACATGGCCTGGGTGATCACGCCGCGGTCGCCGAAGGTGTAGGACGCGCTGTCGCCCAGGCCCACCGAGCCGATCAGGCCGCAGGCGGCGTCCGAGAGGAAGTCGCCGTACTCGTTCGGGCACACGATCACGCCGTAGCGCTCGGGGTGCATGATGATCCCGGCCAGCAGGGCGTCAAACAGCTCGCGCCGGTAGGGGGTGGCCGGGTAGTCCTGGGCCACGATCCCCACCTCCTCCTCGAACAATCCGTCGGTCGCCTGCTGGATCGTGTACTTGCTGGTCGAGCACACGTTCGTGCCCCGCAGCTGGGCCAGCTTGAAGCCGAAGCGGGCGGCGTAGCGCGAGGGGAAGCGCTCGATCACGCGCAGGGACACCGCCGTGTCCGGCCCGATGCGCCGCCCCACATCCTCGTACGTGCCCCCCGTGGCGATCCGGATCACGTCGATGTCGATCGTCTTGGTGAAGTTGGTCTGGATGCCCGGGATCGTGCACACCGGCCGGTGGATCACGGCGAACTGCATGCGCGCGCGCAGGATCCGGTTGGGGCTCTCGCGCGTGGTGGCCGTCGGGTACTTCAGCGTGACCCCGACCTCGCGCATGCAGGCTTCGGCCTCGTCGAAGAGGGCCATGCCGCGCTTCTCGCGGTTCCCGTCCGACAGGTCGACCTGCTTGAATTCCAGGTCGAAGGGCAGGGCCTCCGCGATGGTGTGGACGCTGGCCGAGAGCTCGGACGAGATCCCGTCCCCCAGGAGTTCGACGATCGGATAGGTGGCCATGCGTCTTGCCGCTTGCGTATAAGGTGGAGTGCCCGAGGGATTCCGGGCAAGCAGGATAGCGAGGCCCTCCGCTGAGCGCACCCCACACCCAAAAGGCCCTGGTCCTGGCCTGCGCCGCGCTGCTCCCCCAGGGGGACGCCGCGCCCGAGATGCGCGAGCTGCTCGTCCTGCGCGGCGGCGGATTCGACGCGCTGCCCGCGCCGAGCCCGGACGAGCGCGGGCTCTTGCCGATCCCCTGGTGGGACACCCCGCGCGGAGCCCTGCAGCTCGAAGAGGGGCCCGACGGGGAGCGGGTGCTGCGCACCACCCCCGCCGAGACGGCCCGCCAGCCCGTGCCCCTGCACGCGGGCTGGGAGACGAGCCTGGTGCTGCGCGGTGAGGTGCAGGGTTCCGGACGCGTGACCCTGATCGCCGGCACGGGCGCGCGGGCGACCCTGCCGGTCTCCGGGGAAGGGCCGGGATTCCACGCCTTCGAGCTGACCTGGGCCCAGTTCGAGGCCCGCTTCCCCCTGGCCCCGAACGCCCCCGGGCCGGGGCCGCGCTTCGAGCTGCTGCTCGGGGCCGAGAGCGGCAGCGCCCGCTGGCGTGCCCTCGACGCGCGCGTGCGCGTGCCCGTGCCCAGCCGCGCCGCGCTGGCGGCAGAGCTCGAGGCCGAGCTCGACTGGATCCTCGACCTGTGGCTCGAGCGCGCACGGGACGACTTCGGCCCGCGGCCCACGGGCTTTCTCGGTCGACGCTTCGACATCCTGACCGGCGTGCCCCTGGACCCCGTGCCCGGCGCCCCGAACGTCTTCTTCGACCTCCTGCGCGAGCGCCTCGCCCTGGGCGAGGTGCCGCGCTTCCGCGCCGCCTACGAGCGCTTCCTCGAGGACTTCCTGACCCTGGGCC
>JAJFFA010000811.1 GCA_021776885.1 Planctomycetota bacterium | reverse complement strand
TGCTCGCGCGCCTCGAGCGCAACGCGCAGGCGGCCAAGGCCTTCGAGCAATGCCTGCGCCTGGACCCCGACTCCAAGGAGGCCAAAGAGGGACTGGCGCAGCTGGGTGAGTAGCCCGCCTCCCTGGCGCGCTCCGGAGCGCGGGCGTAGGCTGGGGCGGACGGGCCTGGCCTCCCCTCCCCACAGCTTCCCGTTCCATGGTGCAACGCGCGTACCTTGCGGCAGCGCTGGTCTGCTCGCTCCCGTCCCTCGCACCGGCGCAGTGCCTCGGGGAGCTCTTCGCGCCCACGCCGGTCTTTCGCTCCGGATTCGGCACCAAGCTCGCCCTGGACGGCCCCTTCGCCGTCGTCGCCGGCGAGCAGGGCTTCGGTGCGCCCGAGGCACGGGTTCACTTCCTCGTGCGCGAGGCGGGAGTGTGGCGGGTCGAGCGCGAGCTCGCCGCCCCTCTCCCCACCTACCTCGACAGCTTCGGAGGCAGCGTCGCTATCGACGGCGACACGGCGCTCGTGGGCGAACCGCGCCTCTCCAGCAGCGCCTCGGGCGCAGGGGGTGTCTGGGTCTACTCGCGCGGAACGGGTGGCTGGGAGCGCTCGGGCTGGCTCGAGGCCGCGCCGCCCTTGTTCGATGAGGGGTTCGGGACGAGCGCGGCCCTCGACGGGGACCTCGTCCTGGTCGGCGCACCTGCCAGCGACCGGGACGGCCCGAACCAGGGCGCTGTGTTCGTGTTCGAGCGCGCACCGGGCGGCTTCCAACCCGCCGGCTTCCTGCGCGACCCGGGCCCCGCCCCGACGCAGTTCGGTCGCCGCGTGGCGATCGAGGGAGAGCGCGCCGTGGTCACCTCGCGCGAGCGCGGGCACGTCTTCGAGCGCAACGCCCAGGGGTTTCCGCTGGTCGCACGCCTCGAGCCGCCGGTCGCGAGCGAACGCTTCGGCGCGTCCCTCGCCCTCTCCGGTGATCGCGCGCTCGTGGGCGACCCCGGCTCGACGGTGAACGACGTCAGGCGAGCCGGCACCGCGTTCGTGTTCGAGCGCAGCCCCGCCGGCACCTGGCAGCGCGAAGCCGTCCTGTCGTCGGCCCTTCCGAGCGAGGACGACTCCTTCGGTGCTGCCCTCGCCCTCGCCCTCGATCGCGCCTGGGTCGGAGCTCCCGGACGGCGCAACTGGCTCGCCAGCCGTGCCGGCCGCGTGCGTGCCTTCGAACGCACCGGCGCGGGCTGGACGGCGGCGGGCGTGGTACGCCCCCTCGCCGCGCGCCGCTTCGACCAGTTCGGGGCGAGCCTCGCCGCCGACGGCGCGACCCTGGCCATCGGCGCACCGGGTGATGACCGCGGCGCGTCGGGCGCGGGGGCCGTGACCCTCTTCAGCCTGGCGCCGAGCTTCGCCACGCGCTTCTGCACCTGCGACGCGAGCTCCGCGCCCTGCGGCAACGCGCCCATGCAGGACACGGGCTGCGAGAACGTGTCGCAGCGCGGGGCTTCGCTCGTCGTCTGCGGCAGCTCGAGCGTGGCGCGGGACGACCTCGTCCTGGTGGGCGGGAACCTGCCCGCCAACGCCCTGGTCGTGCCCTTCTTCGGCACAGCCGCGGCCCCCACCCCCTTCGGCGACGGGCTGCGCTGCGTCGGCGGGCCGGGCGGGCCCTTCCGCCTGCCGGCGCTGGCAGCGAGTGGCTCGGGACGTACGGATGTGGGACCGGGCCTGGCCGCACTCTCCCGCGCCCAGCTCCCGGCCGCCGGGCACCTCGAGGCCGGCGACACGCGCGCCTTCCAGCTCTGGTACCGCGACTCCCTCGGCCCCTGTGGCTCGGGATCGAACGTCAGCGACGCCCTCTCCATCGTCTTCCGCCCGTGAGGCTGTCCGCCATGCGCAGCGCCCTGTGGCTCACCCTCTCGCTCCTCGCGACTCGCGCTGCGGCTGCGCAGTGCGTCGAGGACGTCCTCTTTGCGCCCGCGTCCAACACGAACGCATCCTTCGGAGGCCGGCTCGCCTTCGACGGCACCCGCGTCGGAGTGCGCTTGACGGACGTCTCCGGGAGGTTGTCGTACGAGGCCTTCGCGCGCACGGCGGGCGGCTTCGTCCACGAAGCGAGCCTGGTGCCCTCCGACGAGCAACGCCTCCTCTCGAGCTTCGACCTGCGCGGACGCATCGCGATCGTGGGGGCGGACGGCCACGATCATGGGAACAGCCTCGGAGCGGCCTGGATCTTCGAGCGCGACGCGGCGGGGAGCTGGAACGAGGTGGTCGAGCTGAGCCCCCCCGGGTTCACGCGCTTCGGCTCGGCCGTGGCCCTCGGCGACGGGCTGGCCTTCGTCGGAGCCCGCTGGGCGAGCGCGGGTGGGTTCTTGTCGGGAGCCGTGGGCGTGTTCGAGCGCAGTCCCGCGGGCTGGTCGGAGGCCGGCGAGTTGCGTCCGGCCCACGTCGTGGACGACGCGCAGTTCGGATCCACTCTGGCCTTGCACGGAACGACCCTCCTGGTCGGCGCCCCCCGCGCCGACCTGAACGGGCAAGACTCGGGAGCCGCCCACGTCTTCGAGCACGACTCCGGCGCTTGGTCCGAGGTGGCGCGGCTCGTCGCCCCGGACGCCGGCGCCGGCGACTTCTTCGGCCTCTCCCTGGCCCTCGGCGACGGAGTCGCGGCGATCCCGTCGGCTGGCGCCATCTACGTCTACCGACGCGAGCCGTTCGGTTGGACCTTCGAGGCGCGGCTCTCGGTTCCCGATCTGGGTCTCGCTGGCAGCGTGGCGATCGACGCGGACCGGATCTGGGTCGGCGTGCCCGGACACGAGCGCGTCGGCGCCCCGGATGGCGTCCTTCGGCAGTTCGTTCGCAGCGGCTCACAGTGGCGCCCGGCCGGCGCCCTCGTCCCCGACTCTGGCTCGAGCCTGGAAGGCTTCGGTGCGTCCCTCGCCTTCGCCAGCGGCAGGCTCGTCGTGTCCTCCAATGACACGAGTCCGGCTGTGGGGGTCGGTTCCGTGTCCGTACTGCTCCCGACCTTGGACTTCGCGCTGCCCTACTGCAGCTGCGACTCCGCGGCCAGCTGCGCCAACCCGGACGGCGTCGCCGGCTGCGCCAACTCGCGTGGCCTGGGCGCGCGGCTCGTCGCCTGCGGCACAGCCAGCGTGGCGGCCGACGACCTTCTGCTCGACGCGCGCGACCTGCCCCCCGCGGCCCCCGGCGTCCTGTTCATGGGGGCAGCCCCCGCCCAGGCGCCCTTCGGGGATGGGCAGCGCTGCGTCGCAACGGGCGGGGTCGGGGTCTTCCGTTATCCGCCCTTCGCCGCGGACGTGGCCGGCGCGTTCCGCTCGGGCCCCGGCCTGGTCAGCCTGGCCGCAGCGCGCTTCCCCGCCGCGGGTCAGCTCACTCCGGGCTCGACCTGGTTCTTCCAGGCTCTCTACCGCGACCCCACGGGACCCTGTGGCTCCGGCGTGAACCTGACGAACGGCCTCGAGCTGCAATTCGCGCCTTAGCAGGTAGCGAGCGACCTCATACCACCCAGGCGCTCGTTGCCGAGCAGCTGTGCCCTGGCTCGCCGCTGGTCCTCCGTCAAGACGCTCGGGTGGCTCCGGATCTGGGGGCCCCCGGGCTCTCTTGTAGCGCGCACCGGGCTGATTCGGGCCGGTCGTAGTGCGTGCCTGGAGAAACGAACAATCTCCAGGAAACACCTACGCCGGAATCAAGAACTTCGCGCCCCCGCGACCCAGCGCCAGACAAGAGCTCGGACCCGCCCGCTCGCTCCCAGAGCCAGAGGACGGCAGGCCTCTCGTGCAGGGGGTTCGTACTTGCGACACGCCGAGACTTGACCGAACCGTGAACCTCGTGGGGGCCTAGGCAACCTGGCCCAGATCGATTGCCGCACCCGCCGCGTCGTACGCGGCGAGCTCCAGGGACGCAGGTGGGGTCTGCGGGTAGTCGGCTGCGAAGAGCGACCACAGCTCCAGGTCGCGCAGCTCGCCGTTGAGCTCGAGGCGCCGGGCCAGGGTGGCCTCGCGGGTGTAGCCCAGGGCGGCCGGGATCAGGGCGCTGGGGGTGTTCTCGGGGACGACGCGGATGTCGATCCGATCGAGGCCGACGCACTCGAAGCCGACTCGGGTCAGGGCGCTGGCGGCCTCGCGGGCGAGGCCCTGGCGCAGGGCCGAGCTGCGTATCCAGTAGCCGATCTCGCGCGCCCCCGGGCCGGCACGCAGGTGCAGGCCCGAGCCGCCCAGGAGCTGGCCCTCGGCGCGCTCGAGGATGGCATAGGTGAAGTCCTGGCCCAGGTCGAACTTGCCCCGGAAGCGGCACACCTGGGCCAGGCGCTCGGCCGGCGTGTGGGTCTCGTTCGCCCAGGGCAGCCAGCGTGCCAGGTGCTCGCGGCTGGACTCGACGGCGTCGGCCAGGAGCGGCGCGTCACGCGGCTCGTAGCAGCGGATCACCAGCCGCTCGGTCTCGATGCGGTAGGGCGGGGGCGGCTCGTCGCTCACCGGAAGCGGACGCTGACCGCGTCCGTCGTGTTGAAGCCAGCGCCGCCCGCAGCGCCGTCGCGGAACCAGAACTGGAAGTTGGCCAGCTCGCCCGGGGCGAAGGGCGCGTTGTCGACGACGCGCTGCGCCGTCCCGCCGCTCGCCACCAGCACCGGATTCAGGCGCACGATCGTGCCCCCGGCGCAGCGCAGTCCGTCGCCGAAGGGGGCGCTGATCTGGGTCGTGCCGCGGAAGAAGAGACCCGGCGTGTTCGGGACCGACGAGGCCGACAGCACGAGGCTGTTGCCGGCGCCCGACTGGCTCGAGCCGCTGACGTCGAGGCGCCCCGGCGCGCCGCTCGAGTTGGGGCTGGCGCTGCAGAAGTGGCTGAAGTCCTCGCGGTAGGCGTGCACCCCGAGCCGGTCGCAGACGATCAGGGTTCCGCTCTGGGCCAGGGCCGGACCGCCCTGGTTCTGGCGGTCGAGGGGCAGTACGAAGAGCTGCGCGGAGAGGTCGGCGGGGAAAGCCCACACGCGCCCGTTCCCCGCTGGGGTGCTGGCCCAGCCGTTGCTGACGTAGACCGTTCCGTTGGCTCCGACCGCGGTCTTGGGGCTGGCGTTGCCCAGGGGATCGAGGATCCCGGCGCTGGCCGTGACGTTCCCGGTCGCGGGGTCGAGCCGCACGAACTCGCCGTCCATGAGGAAGACGTAGAGGCTGCCGTCGGCGGCGATGCCGTGCTCGTGGGAGGTGGTCCAGCGCACCGGTCGCATCCAGCGCTGCAGCAGGGCGGCTCCGGTGTCCTCGAAGGCGTAGAGGAAGTCGACGCTCTGGTTGTTCTGCGTGCGCGAGAAGTACACCGTCCCGCCATCCGGCGAGACGAAGGGCGCGTTCTGGTCCGTGAACCCGGGCATGACCGGGCTGCTGTAGAGTTCGACGCCGGTGACGATGTCGAGCTTCGTGACCACGTTGCCCCCGGGGCCGGGCTGGTCGATGAAGACGCCGTCCTGGGTCGCGGCGGGGCCACAGTTGCCGCTGACCGGGCAGCTGCGGGAGTGGGTCCAGACGGTGCTGCCGTCGCCGGCATCGATGCGCGAGACGCTGACCCAGTCGCCCACGAGCAGGTCGCCATCCGCGGCGAAGGCGATGCCGTCGTAGGCGAAGGTCTGCACGGAGAGGGCGGAGGTCCACAGGGGCGCGCCGCTCGTCCCGTCGAAGGCCTGCAGCGGGGCGGGCTGCATGTGCGACGCGCGCGAGGCGTAGACCCGGCCGTCCTGCGCTCCCGCGATCCAGGCGATCCATTCGAGCGCCGTGTCGCCGCCGAAGTCGAGGGTGCGGCGCCACAGCTCGCCGCCGCTGTGCAGGTCATAGGCGACCAGGGCGTCGTTGGCGGCGCCGCCGTTCTGCGGAAAGCCGCTCTCGCGCACCGTGAAGACGCGCTGCCTGTCGACGACCGGCTGCCAGGCGATCAGCGAGAAGTCGTCCGTGTTGCTCCACAGCAGCTCGGCGGACAGGGGGCCCTCCACGGCAGTGGCGCCGTTGCGCGCGGCGTTGCCGCCGAGGTTGGACCAGTTCTGGGGGGCGAGGGCGAGGGTCAGGGTCAGGGCGGCGATGAGCATGGGCCGATCCTAACAGCCGGGGCGAGGGGGCGCTGCCCGTGGCGATCCTGCTCCCGAGTGGAGTCCGTCGACCTCAGTAGATCTGCGGCTGACGCCCCACGAAGGTCGGGATGACCGTGATCGACTCCGGTGCCGTGAAGGCCATGCTCAGCGTCGGGGCCGTGTCCTGCACGCCGCTCAGGCCGAGGATGCCGTCGAAGCGCAGCACCTGGTTGCCGGCCTTCTCCGCCACGAACAGGTTGGCGCCGTCGAAGCTGATGTCCACCGGGTTGCCCAGGCGCGAGGCGGGGCCCAGGAGCTGCAGCTCGACGGCCGTCGGCCCCTGGGCCGAGCTCGCGTTCTGGATCACGAAGATCTGCCCGTCGGCGGGGTTGGTGGCCGAGCCGACGTCCGACAGGATCAGGCGATCGCCCATGCGCTGGTGCACGATGCCGTGCAGGTTGACCGCGACGCGCTGGGTGCGGGACGGGTCGAAGGGCAGGATCACGCGGTCCGGTCCGAAGGCCCCCTGGTTCAAGAGGAAGTTGTCGAACACTGCCACCGTTCCGTTGGTGCAGGCGACGTAGAGCCGGTCGCGGCGCAGGTCGTAGTCGAGATCCCAGGGGCGCACCTGCGTGTTGCCCAGGTCGTCGACCCGGAACATGGGCGGCACGTCGCCCTCGGCATCCGAGCCGAACGCGAGCACGGCGGGGGACACGGCGTTGTTCTCGGCCACCATGATCAGCCCTGCGCTGCGCACGTACTCGATGCCCTTGGGGCTGATCAGACCCGTGCTCGGGCCCTGGATCAGTCGGTCCCGCGCCGGATCGAGGCCGGCCGTGCGCTGCCCCTCGACACCCAGGCGCCCCACGACGCGGATGCCGCCGTGGGTGTTGATGCCGCTGTCGATCGAGACGAAGGCGTCGCCCGAGCTCGAGACCATGGCGTTCTCGAGGCTCTCGTTCGAGTCGAAGACGCTCAGCTGCGTCAGCTGCGCGGGGTCCAGGTGCGCGAACATGCCCACCGAGGGGCTCGTCGGGTCCGCAGGGTTACTGGTGACGAGCACCGAGGCCAGGGGTTCGGGGCGGTCGATGTCCGTGACGTCCAGGGCGGCGTCGGCGTGCAGCAGGTTGCGTACGATGCTCTCGGGGCTGGTGTGGGGGTGCATCTCGGCCGGCGGCGTGTTCCCGTCCTGGGTGTCCCAGCGGAAGGCGAGGATGGCGTTGTTCGCCTGCTCGGCCACCACGAACCTGCGCTTGTCCATGTAGATGTCGACGGGGTTCCCGAGCAGGGTCCTGTTTCCACCGAAGGAGCGGATCGGCAGGACGCCGCCCGAGGCGCTCGAAGCGCCGGGCAGCATGTAGACGAAGCCGTCACGGTCCCAGTTCGCCGACTGGGCCGGGCTGGTCGCGCCGACGTCGCTGATGGCCAGGATGTCGTAGGAGGCCAGGTAGTCGATGCCGTGCAGCTGGGTCGAGAGTGGGTTGCCCGAGACGTCGGCGGGGAAGGTGATGCGCGCGGGGCCGCCAGCGCCGAAGCTGCCGGAGATGTAGCTGTCGAAGACGGCCACGGTGCCGTCGGTCAGGCTCACGAACAGGCGGTCGTTGTCCTGGTCGTAGTCGAGGTCCCAGGGCGCGACCGTGAGCGGCGTCGTGGCGACCGGAGGCACGTCCCCCGAGGCGGCGCTGCCGAAGACGCGCACGCTCGAGTCGCCGTTGTCGGCGACCAGGATGTAGCCGGCGGTGTAGGCCAGGTCGATGCCCTTGGGGTTCACGAGGCCCGTCAGGGACGTGCCGGCACCGCCGATCATGCGGTCCTGCAGGGGCGTGAAGCCGCCCGCATTGCGCTCGCGCAGGACGTTGACGATGCGAATGCTGCCGGGGACGAGCGGGGCCCCCGTGTCTCCGGCCTGGTAGACGGTGCCGTCGACATCGACTGTGACGCCCTGGTTGTTGCCGACCGCGAAGCTCCCCGAGGGCGCCAGCGAAGGGGTCACGGACTCGACCAGGCCGGCGTTGAGCGGGCCGTTGTCCGA
The DNA here is from genome assembly GCA_021776885.1 of Planctomycetota bacterium. Classification (GTDB taxonomy): domain Bacteria; phylum Planctomycetota; class UBA1135; order UBA1135; genus JAJFFA01. Next base: position 3,150 of record JAJFFA010000811.1, on the reverse strand, counting down.
CACGAAGTAGCGCGCCTGTGCGCTGGCGCAGAGGGGCAGGGAAAGGACGGCGCAGGCGCCGAGGGTGAAGCGTTGTTTCATGGGGGATCTTCCAGTCAACCCTATCCCGCTCTGGTGCGAGGGGGCGGCGCAGGCCGGAAAGCTCCCCGCTAGAGCCGCTCGGTCAGTCGCGCGCCAGGCAGTAGAGCCAGTGGTCCCCGCGCAGGAACAGGGCGTCTCCGACGGCGGCGGGGGTGGCCGAGAACGAGTCGTCCAGCTGGTTCAGGCCCAGGACCCGCGGCTTGCGGCCGTGGGACAGGACCAGGGTCGCGCCGCTCAGGTCGCTGATGTAGATCCGGTTCGCCGCCCCGACCAGGGACGCGTACACGTTGCCGATGCCGCTCAGGCGAAACGGCCGCTGGGGCTCGTCCCCGGTGGCGGCATCCACCCGCGAGAGGGTGTTCTGGTAGTGGTGCAGGAAGTAGACCGCGTCGCCGTACAAGAGCGGAGAGGGCACGTAGGGCGTGCTCTTGCGCCGCACCCAGAGCAGGGCCGGGTCGTCGGTCGTGATGTCGCCCTTGGCCTCGGTCCACTGGATGCCGAGCATCGCCTGCTTCTCGTAGCTGCTGCCCACGATCACGCGCCCGTCGGCGGCGACGGGGGTCGCGACGACGTTGCGCGACAGGCCCGCGCACTCCCAGATCACGGCACCCGTCTCGAGGTCGTAGGCGCGCACGCGCTGCGAGCCGGCGACCACCAGCTGCTGCTGGTCGCCCGCGCTGACCACCAGGGGCGAGGACCAGCTCGTGACCTCGTCCCGCTCGGCGCGCCAGCGCTCCTCGCCCGTGGCCTCGTCCAGGGCGAGCACGAACGAGTCCCCCTCGTGGTCCCAGTTGAGCAGCAGGCTGTCCCCGTACAGCGCGGGCGAGCTGCCCTCGCCGTGGTCGTGCTTGACCGACATGTCGCCCAGGTCCTTCTCCCACAGGACCGCGCCTTCCATGTCGAGGCAGAAGATTCCGCGCGAGCCGAAGGACGCGAACAGGCGCTCGCCGTTGGTGACCGGTGAGGGGGAGGCGAAGCCCGCGCTCTCGTGGGCGGCCTGGTGCGGGAACTCTTCCTTCACGGCCCGGCGCCAGAGCAGGGAGCCGTCCGCCCGGTCGTAGGCCAGCACCTCGAAGCGCCAGGCCTGGGTCAGGGGGGCGTTGTCGTGGGACCCGGGGTCCAGGGCCGGGCGGGGAGCGACGGGCTCACCGAAGGGCACGGCGGTGGTCACGAACACGCGCTCGCCGAAGACCACGGGCGAGGAGTGTCCGCGCCCGGGGAGGGCCGTCTTCCAGCGCAGGTTCTCGGTCTCGCTCCAGCGCACGGGAGGGTCGGCGTGGGGCGCGACGCCCGTGCCCAGGGGTCCGCGCCACTGGGGCCACTGGTCGAGGTGCGGCTTGACTTCGGCGCTCTGGAGCAGGAGGGCGAGCAGGAGAGGTAGCTGGATCATGTGGCTGGGTCGTGGCGGTTAGAATCCCGGGCAGCCCGCCCGTACTCATCAACCCGAGGATACCGATGCCGCGCTCCACCGCGCTCGTCCTGGCCGCCATCGCGTCAGCTCTTACCTTGCCCGCCTCCGCCGCGCCCCGTGCGGACGAGGTGACCCTCGACGCCTACGATTTGACCTTCGACTTCGGCGCCTTCGACGAGATGAGCGAGAGCCCGGCCTCCGGCTCGCCGATCGAGAAGGAGTGGAAGGGCAAGCTGGGCGAGGTGAACGTGGGCATGGCCCTGGTCGTGTTCGCCGTCGACGACAACCTGACGGAGCCCGGGGGCAGCACCGAGGCCATCCTCGACTACCTGCGCCGCGGCGGCGGGTTCCAGGTCGAGGAGAGCTGGTACCCCGAGGGTCCCTTCGGCAGCGCGCCCTTCGCCTCCATCGCCAAGGGGCCCCTCGACGGGGGCAGCCAGTACATCCTGGGTGGACTCCTGCCCGAGTACGGCTACGCCTTGCACATCGAGTGCCGGCCCGCCCTCGACTCGAAGGCCGAGAAGAAGCTGCGCGGCTTCCTCGAGAAGGGCATCGAGTACTCCGGCGAGGAGCGCGATCGCGAGTGGACCGACGACGAGGTACGCGCGCGCTGGGAGCGCTACGCCCCCGATGATCTGCACCAGGACTTCTTCGACTCGATGAAGCGCCCGGGCTTCTACAAGAAGATCATCGTGCGCACGAAGAACTACATCATCATGACCAACTCTGGCGGCGGGAAGCTGTTCGCGCAGAAGATGGATGAGAACTACAAGACCATCAAGAAGCTGTTCCCCTTCGACGAGGTCAAGGAACGACGCTTGATGCCCGTCTTCCTGTTCCGGACGCCCGAACAGTACCGGGACTTCTGCGAGAAGGTCACCGGGAACCGCAGGCCGAACTCCGGGGGCCACGCCTGGCGCGACTACTACGCGACCTGGTACGAGTCGCCCGTTGCGCCGGTGCACATCCACGAGCAGACGCACCAGATCTTCGCCAACCGACTGCGCCTGGGGGGTGGCGGCTCCTGGTACCAGGAGGGCATGGCCGAGTACGTCGAGACGAGCGAGAACGACCGCAACATCGTGGCCCGCAAGGTGCGCGACGGCGAGCACACGCCGCTGCACACCTTCGTGACCCTGGCCAGCCTGCTCGACTCCTCGAAGGACGACAACAGCGGCGAGAGCGCGGCCGGCAACAACTACAAGCAGGCCGCCCTGCTGATCGAGTTCATGCGCGAGAGCAAGTTCGCCGCCAAGCACTTCGAAGAGTGGCTCTACGCCACGGGCACGCTCCCGCGCGGCGACCGCGACGCGATCGAGGCGGTCTTCAAGCGCATCTACGACAAGGACCTGGCCGGGATCGAGGAGGAGTGGCGCGACTACTGCAAGAAGCGCTGAGCGCGCCAATCCGGGCCAGCACGGCCCACTAGAAGTAGCGAGCGACCTCATACCACCCCGGCGTTCGTTGCCGAGCAGCTGTGCCCTGGCGCGCCGCTCGTCCTCCGTCAAGACGCTCGGTTGGCTCCGGATTTGGGGGGGCAGGGGCCGGGTCCTCGTGTGGCTCGCACCCGGGCTCGCGCGGGCCTGTCGTAGATGTCGATCAGGCCGCAGTCCCTCCAGCCCACGTTGAGCAGCCAGGTGCGGGGCCTGGAGAAACGA
>JAJFFA010000082.1 GCA_021776885.1 Planctomycetota bacterium | reverse complement strand
CGCAGGCCCAGGCCCAGCAGGAGACCGCCACGCTCGTCGAAGCGCGCCTCGTCGAGGGGGATCGGGCGCTCGCCCTCGAAGGCCAGGGGCGCGCGGGCGTACTCCGCGCGCAGCTCGTCGGTGCTCAGGCGCGGGCGTCCGCGCTGCAGGCGGACCTGGCACAGGCGGTCGCCGCGGCGCACGCGCACGGGGAAGGAGAGCGGCGCGACTTCGAGCCAGAGGGGGCCCTTGTAGCCCGGGGGGGCCTCGTCGAAGCGCGTGTGGCCCGGGCACAGCACGCGGGTGAAGACGTCGCAGCGGCCCGTCGAGCTGCGTGGATTGAAGCGCGCGCGCAGGTCGTCGGGCAGGGCCAGCTCCTCCTCGAGCCGCACCAGGTAGACCAGCCCACGCTCGAGCACCGCCCCCTCGCCCTCGAGGGAGAGGCGCGTGTCCGAGAGCTCCTCCAGGCGCTCCTCGATCGGCGCCCGGCCGGGCAGGAAACCCGCGCGGATACGCCAGGCCTCGGGGCCCAGGCGCAGGTCGACGCTGGCCGGCTGGACCTGCCGGGCGTCGAGGGCGGGGGCGCCCGGGGCGGGGCGCAAGGCACTTCCGATCAGGCGCGTCAGGTCACGGTCGACCAGGATCGCGCTCTCGGGCTCGTTCGGGTGGGGGGGGCTCACGCCCGGGAGCCTACTCGGGCGGTGGTCAGCCCGCCTGGGCGCGAGTAGACTCTTCGGCCCAAAACCCGCCGCTACCCCCAAAGGGGATCCCCCAATGAAGATTCACGAGTACCAGGGCAAGGAGCTCTTCCGCCGCTTCGGCCTGGCCGTCCCGGAGGGACGCGCCTGCGACACCGTCGACGAGGCCGTCGCCGCCTACCGCGAACTCGGCAAGGAGATCGCCGTGGTCAAGGCCCAGATCCACGCCGGTGGGCGCGGCAAGGGCGGGGGCGTGAAGCTGGTCAAGAGCGAGGACGAGGCGCGCGCCGCGGCCGAAGCGATCCTGGGCATGCAGCTCGTCACGCACCAGACCGGCGCCGAGGGCCAGAAGGTGCGCAAGCTCCTGGTCGAGGAGGGCTCGGCCATCGAGCACGAGTACTACATCGGTATCGCGGTCGATCGCGAGTCCCGGATGCCGGTGATGATGGCCTCGTCCGAGGGCGGGATGGACATCGAGGTCGTGGCGGAGAACTCCCCCGACAAGATCCTCAAGGCGGCCTTCTCGCCGGCCGCCGGCCTGTCCAGCGCCGAGGCCGAGAAGCTGGCCAAGGGCATCGGCATCCCCGACGCGATGGTGGCCGAGGCCGCCAAGTTCCTGGTCGGCCTGGCCAAGTGCTTCATCGACCTCGACTGCTCCCTGGCCGAGATCAACCCGCTGGTCACGACCAAGGACGGCAAGGTCATCGCCCTCGACGCGAAGGTCAACTTCGACGAGAGCGCGCTCTTCCGGCACGAAGAGCTGAACGACCTGCGCGACCTGCACGAGGAGGAGGCCAAGGAGATCGAGGCCAGCAAGTACGACCTGTCGTACATCGCCCTCGACGGCAACATCGCTTGCATGGTGAACGGCGCCGGGCTGGCGATGTCCACCATGGACGTGATCCAGCTCTACGGGGGCGAGCCCGCCAACTTTCTCGATGTGGGCGGCGGCGCGACGACCGAGAAGGTCACCGCCGCCTTCCGCATCCTGCTCTCGGACAAGAAGGTCGAGGGCGTGCTGATCAACATCTTCGGCGGCATCATGAAGTGCGATGTGATCGCCAACGGAGTGGTCGAGGCGATCAAGCAGATCGACCTCGAAGTGCCCCTGGTCGTGCGCCTTGAGGGCACGAACGTGGAGCAGGGCAAGAAGATCTTGAACGAGTCCGGTCTCCCGCTGATCTCGGCGGATGACCTCGATGATGCGGCCCAGAAGATCTGCGCCGCCGTGAAAGGAGCCTGACGTGAGCATCTTTGTCGACAAGAACACCAAGCTCATCTGCCAGGGTTTCACTGGCAAGACGGGTACCTTCCACAGCGAGCAGGCCATCGCCTACGGCACGAACATGGTCGGCGGGGTCAACCCGCGCAAGGCGGGCACGATCCACCTCGACCTGCCGGTCTTCGGCTCGGTGGCCGAGGCGCGCAAGGAGACCGGGGCCAACGCCACGGTGCTCTACGTGCCCCCGCCCTTCTGTGGCGCCGCCATCGAGGAGGCCATCGAGGCCGAGATGGAGCTGATCGTGACCATCACCGAGGGCGTGCCCGTGCTCGACATGGTGCGCGTGGTCGAGGCGCTCGAGGGCTCGAAGAGCCGCCTGGTGGGACCCAACTGCCCCGGTGTGATCACCCCCGGCGAGTGCAAGATCGGCATCATGCCCGGCTACATCCACAAGCCGGGTCGGGTGGGTGTGATCTCGCGCTCGGGCACGTTGACCTACGAGGCCGTCTGGCAGCTGACCACCCGCGGCCTGGGCCAGTCGTCGTGCATCGGCATCGGGGGCGACCCGGTCAACGGCACGAACTTCATCGACTGCCTGGAGGCCTTCAACGCTGACCCGGACACCGATGCCATCATCATGATCGGTGAGATCGGCGGCACGGCCGAGGAGGCCGCCGCCGACTACATCGCAGCGAACGTCAAGAAGCCGATGGTGGGCTTCATCGCCGGCGCCACCGCCCCTCCGGGCAAGCGCATGGGCCACGCGGGCGCGATCATCGCCGGCGGCAAGGGCACGGCCAAGGAGAAGGTCGCCGCCCTGGAGCAGGCCGGCGTCAAGATGAGCTCGAGCCCGGCGCGCCTGGGCGAGCTGATGGAGGAGTCCTTGCGCGAAGCGGGGCTCTTGCAGGCCGCGCAGGGCTAGCGCTAGCTGCAAGCAAGCTTCACCAGCGTCGGCGCGCTTGACGGCGCCGACGCTGCGAGACCCAACCCGGGGGCGTGGTCAGTCGACCTCGCCCCCTTTTTCGTCGGCGGTGTCCTTGCAGCCGGACGCGTCCTTCGAGCCCTCTGGCTCGAGGCGGAAGCGCGCGGGCTCGGGGGCGCCGGAGCGGAAGACGTCGAGGGAGAGCTCGCCGTCCTCCACGCCGATGCGCGCCAGGGGCTTGCCGTCCTTCGACTTGAGGGTGATCGTGGGGTCCTCGGTCGAGTAGGCGTCGAGGACCATGCGCGAGCGCCCGCTCGAGTCCTCCACGACCACCCGCTCGGCCTTCAGGGTGCGGCACAGGCGCGGGCCGGCCATCGAGGTCAGGCTCAGGGCGCCGCAGAGGAAGAAGGCGCCGGCTCCGATGCGCTTGAGGCGGCGGTTCTCGAGCTCGAGGCGCTCCAGGCGGCGGTTCAGGTCCAGGGGCCGGGGGGCGTCGGGTGCACTCATGGCGGGTGGCTCCGTTCAGGGTGTGCAGGGGCGGGGACCCAGTCGCTACGATCCGCGCCGCGAACATTTCGCCGATCCCTGATGCCCCCAGAGGAGCCAGTCATGGTCCGTGCCGTCTGGAACGATGTCGTGCTCGCCGAGAGCGACGCGACGGTCGTCGTCGAGAGCAACCACTACTTCCCCGCGGACTCCCTCGTGCAGCAGCACTTCGAGCCGTCCGACACGCACTCCGTCTGCGGTTGGAAGGGGACGGCCAGCTACTACACCGTGATCGTCGGTGAAGAGCGCAATCCGGACGCCGCCTGGTTCTACCCTGAGCCCAAGCCGGAAGCCGAGAACATCAAGGGCCACGTCGCCTTCTGGAAGGGCGTCACGGTCGAGTAGAGCGAGGGGCCGGCCTCGATTCGGCGCGGGGCCAGGAACGACAGCGGCCCAGTGCACGCGCGAAGCGTGCACTGGGCCGGCTCATGAACTAGCCCTAGCTAGGGCATGAAGGTGATCTCGACTCCGTCCGTCAGGTTGAAGCCGCTGCCGCCGGGGCCCATCGGGTCGCGGTACCAGAGCTGGAAGTTCAGGGACTGACCACCGGCGCCCGCGGCCACGATGCCCGCGGCCGAGGGTGCGCTGAAGTCGACCGTCTTGACCGACACGTTGCCCGCGCCGACCTGGGGCGGCTGGACGCGGGTCGTCGCGCCGCCGATGCAGCGGAAGCCGTCCCCGA
>JAJFFA010000810.1 GCA_021776885.1 Planctomycetota bacterium | reverse complement strand
CAGAACAGGATGAAGATCTGGTAGCGCGCCGCCCCCTCCGGATCCTCCCCGGAGAGAATCTGACCGGTCATCATCCCGGGGATGCTGACCAGGCCTGCCGCGACCATCGCATTCAGGATCGGCACCAGGCCCGTGCGCACGGCGCGGCGTACGACCTCGCTACTGGCCTCGCGCGCCGTGGCCCCGTGGGCCAGGAGTGCCTCGACCCGCTCGCGCCCCTCGTCGAAGCCGGCCATCGCCGTCTCCAGCCCCAGGGAAATTCCGTTCAGCGTGTTGCCGAGGAGCATGCCCAGGATCGGGATCACGTAGCGCGGATCCCACGCCGGACTGGGGCGCAGCACGACGCCGACCGCGTAGGCGGTGACGACCAGGGAGCCGATCAGCACGACCGTGACGCTGGCGCGCATCAGTCCGGGCACGCGGCGCGTCGTGCGGCGCGTGGCCTCGACGCCGGCGATCGCCGCCATGGCGCTGGCGAGGGCCAGCACGGCCAGGGGACTCTCGAGGGCGAAGATCCAGCGCAGGAGCAGCCCCAGCAACAGGAGCTGCACCGTCGAGCGCAGGGCGGCGACGAGCAGCTGACGCGTCGTCCCCAGGCGCAGCCAGATCCCCGCGGCGGCGTGGGCGCAGAGCAGGAGCGACGCCAGTCCCAGCTCGAGCCAGGAGAGTTCGAGGGTGCCCGTCACTGGAGCTCCAGTACCCGCGCCCGGAGGCGCCCGACCAGCTCCTCGTCGTGGGAGACCCACAGCGCGGCTCCGCCGGCGTCGACCCAGGTGCGGACACGGGCCTCCGCGCCGCGCGCAGCCTCGCGGTCGAGGGCCGAGGTGGCCTCGTCCAGGAGCAGGACCCGGGGCGCCAGGGCCAGGGCGCGGGTCAGGGCCATGCGCTGCGCCTCGCCACCGGACAGCTCCTCGATCGGCTGCGCCCCATTCAAGTCCACGAGCTCGGGGCGGGGCTTGCCGCGCTGGGCGCTCAGTTCGAGCATCGCGGTCACGTTGTCCGCCACCGTCCCCGGCAGGCGCACCGGCGTCTGGTGCAGGTAGAGCACGCAGCCGCGCCACTCCTGGGGCGAGTAGTCCTCGCAGGCGCGGCCCGCGAGGGAGAGCTCGCCGCCATCCCGCGGGTCCAGGTCGGCGAGGACTCGCAGCAGGCGCGTCTTGCCGCTGCCGGAGGCTCCGCGGACGACGCAGATTTCGCCGGCGTCGAGCTGCAGCTCGAGGCCCTGGATCCAGGGCAGGCGACGGAGGGAGTGGCACTCGAGCAAGGACATGGGCGCCGACGACCCCGACAAACTAGCTGAATCGGATAGGTTCGGGCCATGCAGAAGATCGATCTGAAGCAGGCCCTGTCGAGTTTCGACGAGTACTGGAGCCCGCGCATCGTGGCGCAGCTCAACGGCCAGGACGTGCGCCTCGCGAAGCTCTCGGGTGAGTTCATCTGGCACGCCCACGACGAGGCGGAGGAGCTCTTCCTCGTGATCGAGGGTCACCTCTCGATCGAGCTTCGCGATGGCGTGGTCGAGCTCGATCCGGGGCAGCTGTTCGTCGTGCCGCGCGGCGTCGAGCACCGCCCCGTGGCGCGGCCGGAGGCCCACGTACTCCTGTTCGAACCCTCCGGCACGCTCAACACGGGCAACGCCGGGGGCGAGCGCACGGTGCAGCACCCCGAGCGGTTGTGAGGCTACCGGCGGGGCGCGGGCTGTCCCGGCCAGGCTTGCCCTTGCTCGTTTCACCCCGCGTGAACATCGTCGAGCGCACGGCTCGCTACCATGCGCAGATGCGACTCCTCCCGACAGCCCTCGTCGCGGCCGGGTGCTTCACGGGCGCCGCGCCTGCACCCCCGATCGCCCAGTCCCTCGGCTCCGGTGGTCCCCTGACGCCGGATCAGGCGGCGTACGATGTCCGGCACTACCGACTGGCTCTGGAGGTCTTCCCGGACAAGCAGAGCATTGCGGGCAGCCTGACCCTGCGTGCGACGGTGCTCCAGAAGAGTGCGCGCATCGCCCTCGACCTGGACGGGCGCCTCGAGGTGCAGGGTGTGCGCAGTGGCGAGAAGCCCCTCGACTTCACCCACGAGGCGGGTCGCATCCTGATCAACGCGCCGCAGCTGTGCGCCGAGGTCGGTGCCGAGTTCGAGGTGAGCATCGACTACGCGGGCGTGCCGCGGGTCGCTCCGAACCCGCCCTGGGATGGTGGCTTCACCTGGTCCGAGACGCGCTCGGGGCAGCCCTGGATCGCGACCTCGTGCCAGGGCGCCGGCGCGGACCTGTGGTGGCCTTGCAAGGACCAACCGTCGGACGAAGCAGACAGCATGGACATCTCGGTGACCGTTCCGGCGGCCCTCACTGTGGCCAGCAACGGGCGCCTCGAGGCCGTGCGCGAGGACGGCGATCGACGCACCTTCTTCTGGCATGTCTCGACGCCGATCAACAACTACGGCGTGGCCCTCAACATCGCTCCGTACGCGACGATCGAGCGCGAGTACGAGAGCGTGACCGGGGAGCAGGTGCCCTTCACATACTGGGTGCTGCCCGAGAACCTGGAGGCGGGGAAGAAGATCGTGCCCCAGTTCCTGGAGCACCTGCGCTTCTTCGAGGAGCTCTTCGGCCCCTACCCGTTCCGGGCGGACAAGTACGGGGTCGCCGAGACGCCCCACCTGGGCATGGAGCACCAGACGATCATTGCCTACGGCAACAAGTACAAGCAGGACCGCTGG
>JAJFFA010000809.1 GCA_021776885.1 Planctomycetota bacterium | reverse complement strand
CGCGCCGGGGCCGAGCTGCGCTCGGCCGGGTCAGGACGGTTCGGGCGGCTGGAACCCGGGCGTCGTTGGACGACAGCGTGTTCGCCCGCGCTCGACGGCGCTGGTCCAGCGCATCGTGACTCGCACATCGTGCCATGGGTGCGCGCGTCGACTGCCGAGCGTTCGACGCGTGCAAGTGCAGCATCCCGACGCACGAGTGACGACGCAGGCCGAGCACGTCAACGTGACGTCGTCCAACTGCCCCAACCCTCCTTGGCCCGCGGCCCAGCCCCCCAAACCGTCCTGACCCGGCCGAGCGCAGCTCGGCCCCGGCGCGCAGCGCCGTTCGGGGGAAGCGAGGCGCAGCCGAGCCTTTCCCCCAGCGGCGAAGCCGCGCGTTAATCGGCATAGACAATCACCACCCTCGCGCCACCCCCGCTTACCCCACCTCGAGCCGGCAGCGGGCGCAGCCCGCTCCGGCGAGGCGTGTGCCCGGCGGCTCGGATCCACGGCAAGCCTCTCGGTCTCCTCCTTTCCAACCCACGCCCTCTCCATCCCCGTCGGGGCTACGCCCACGACCGCGACCTGTGAGGGGACGGCGAGGCTGATACAGCGGGCCCTGAAGCGGCCAGGCAGCCGGACGGTACCCACCGAATGGCTTCGCTTCGCGAAGGGATGGCCTGCGGCCGGCACGGCGCTACGCGCCGGACGCGCCTCGGCCGGCGCTACCGGCGGCAGACCGCCGGCCTGCACGTGACGGGAGCGCCCAAGAACGAGACGACCCGGCTGAGAGGCACAGACAACGGCGCCGTGAGACGCCCGGGCGGTCGACGCACGCACACACGACGCACGACCCACCGCATGCGACTCACGACGCGCTGGACCGGCGCTAGCGGGCGAACACGCAGTCGCCCAACGACGCCTGGGTTCCAGCCGCCCGAACCGTCCTGACCCGGCCGAGCGCAGCTCGGCCCCGGCGCGAAGCGCCGTTCGGGGGAAGCGAGGCGCAGCCGAGCCTTTCCCCCAGCGGCGCAGCCGCGCGTCAAACGGCAGATAAGGTCACCACCCTCGCGCCACCCCCGCTTACCCCACCTCGAGCCGAAAGCGGGCGAAGCCCGCCCCGGCGAGGCGGATGCCGCTCGGTTCGGAGCACGGCAAGCGCTCCGGTCCACCCTCCCCGCTCACCTCACCGGCTCCATCCCGGAACCCCTCTCACCTCCCTCTCCCATTCCCCTTCCCCTCAACCCCTCTCAACGACACGTAGAACGTACTCCCCGCCCCCTTCGTCGACTCCACCCACAGCCGACCGCCGAAGCCCTGGACCGCGCGCTGGCACAACGCCAGGCCGATCCCCGCGCCGGTACTTCCACTGGACGATTCGCCGCGCGAGAACAGGTCGAAGATGCGCTGCTGGTCGCGCGGCGTCATGCCCACGCCATCGTCCTGCACGTGCAGGGTCCAGCCCTGGGGCGAGGGAACCGCGCCAATGGTGATGCGGGGTGTGCCGTCGTGATAGCGGATCGCGTTCTGGATCAGGTTCTGGAAGACCTGGGCCAGGAGCGCGGGCTCGGCCTTCACCCAGGGCAGCTCGCCGACCTCGATCTCGGCCTTCGACTCGTCGAGGATCAGCTCGAGGTTGACCAGGGCCTCGCGCACGGCAGATCCGGCGTCGACCGGCCCGGTAGCACTGCTCGTGTCCCCCACCCGCGAGTAGGCCAGGAGGCCCTCGATCATGCCGCGCATGCGCTCGGCGCCGTCGACCGCGAAGTCCACGAACTGGACGGCCTGCTCGGGCAGCTCCTCGGAGTAGCGCATCTTCAAGAGCTGGCAGTAGCTCGCCACCATGCGCAGGGGCTCCTGCAGGTCGTGGGACGCGATGTAGGCGAAGCGCTCGAGGTCCTCGTTCGACGCCAGCAACTGGTCGTTCTGCCGCGCGAGCTCGTCCTCGGCCCGCTTGAGGTCGTGGATGTCCTGCAGCGAGCCGCCCATGCGAACCGCCGCGCCGTCGGCCGCGCGCACGCAGCGGCCCCGCAGGCGGCACCAGCGGTAGGACTCATCCGCGCACTGCATGCGCAGACGCACGTCGAAGACGCGGTCATCCGCCAGATGCCCCTCGAGCACCTCGAGAACATCGGCCAGGTCGTCGGGATGCACCCGCCGCTTCCAGCCCGTATGGTCGTCGAAGGTCGCCTGGTCGTCGCCCAGGAGCCGCGCATAGCTGGTCGAGATCCACAGCTGGTCGTCGACCAGACTCCAGTCCCAGAGGCCGTCCGCCGCGCCATCCGTGGCCCGCACGAAGCGCTCCTCGCTCAGGCGCCGGGCCTCCTCGGCAGCCCGCCGCTCGGCCACCTCGCGTTGCAACTCCGTGTTCGCGGCGGCGATGCTGGGCAGCTCGAGCGCGCGCGGGATCACCGGCACCAGCGCCACGACCGTCATGGCCGAGACCACGGCGGTGATGGCCTTGGCCAACCCGGCCACGCGGTACATCGGCACCCAGAAGATGACCGCTTCGATCAAGTGCGTCAGCCCGCACGACAGGATGAACATGCCGAACAGGAGAAAGATCCGCTGGAACGGCACATCCGGTCGACGCCGAATGAAGTACAGGATCAACACCGGAATCGCGGTGTAGGAGAGGAAGACCACACTGTCCGAGACCACGTGCAGCCAACCGTGCGCTTCGGACCAGCGGCCGCACGACCAACGGGCAGGCCAATCCGCAGTATCGAAGAGTGCTCGAAACCAATCGATCATGGCAACGGAAGGAACCTGGGGGAGGGAGTCGGAACGCTTCGACCGCAGGATAGGTTACCGTCGTGGTTAACGATTCGATAGAAAGACCCGACTGCTTGACCCGGGCTCGGGTGATGCTGCTCTTCACCCCCGACCTCGCTCGAGGCGACGCCTTCGAAGCCCTCGCGCGCTGCCTCGCCTGGGTCGACGTGGTCCAGGTGCGACCCAAACCGCTCGGGAGCGGAGCGCGGGTGAGCGAAGCGCGCCTGGCCGTCGAGACCTGCCGCCGCGTACTGGACGTCATCGCTCGAAACCCCGCGCCGCGGCCCCTTGTCCTCGTCAACGACCGTGTCGACGTCGCGTGCGCCCTCGCCTCCGAAGGCCTGGACGGAGTCCATCTCGGTGACGAAGACTGTCCGCCGCAGGAGGCGCGGGACGTGCTCGGTCCCGACGCGCTGATCGGCATCTCGACCCATGATCTGGTGGCCGTCGGTCGCGCCGAGGAACTGGCCGTCGACTACGTCGGCTTCGGTCCCATCCACGCGACCGACACCAAGGGGTACGAACACGGATTAGGTTCGGAGCGCGCCTGGGTCGCCTCCCAGGCGACCTCACTGCCCCTCTTTCCGATCGGGGGCATCACGCCCCAGAACGTCGGGGAGCTGAGTGCGCTGGGGCGCGCGGCCGTGGGAAAAGCGATCCTGGGCGCGGACGATCCCGCCGCCGCCGCCCGGTCCCTGCGCGAGATGCTGGTCGAGTGACCGACCCAGCATGCCCACGGCCTCCTAGGGCAGCACGAGCATCGCGTCGCCGTAGCTGTAGAAGCGATAGCCCGCCTGGATCGCGTCGGCGTAGAGGGACAGCAAACGCTCGCGCCCCGTCAGCGCCGAGACGAGCATCAGCAGCGTGCTGCGCGGAAGATGGAAGTTCGTGATCAGCGCGTCGACGACGTGGAACTCGTAGCCGGGGGTGATGAAGAGCCGTGTCTCCCCCGCCCCCGGGACCAGGCGGCCCGAGACGCTGGCCGCTTCGAGGGCGCGCACGCTGGTCGTGCCCACGGCCACGATGCGGCCCCCGCGCGCCCGGGCCGCATCGACCGCGCTCACGGTCTCGGCCGGGACCACGTACTTCTCGGCGTGCATCCGGTGCTCACGCGCGTCCTCGACCTGAACCGGCAGGAACGTCCCCACGCCGACGTCGAGGTGCAGTCGCGCCGTCTCGATGCCCCGTGAGGCGATGCGCTCGAGCAGTTCGTGGGTGAAGTGCAAGCCGGCGGTGGGTGCGGCCACTGCGCCGGGCTCCTGCGCGAAGATCGTCTGGTAGCGCTCGCGGTCGAGGGCGTCCCGCGCATCGCCCGTCGGGTCGCGTTGGATGTAGGGCGGCAGGGGCATGCGGCCCGCCTGCTCGAGGAGCTCGGCCAGGTCCGCGGCGCCGCCCTCCCCGGCTGCGGGACCCGCGCCCAGCTCGAGCGTCCAGAAGGGCGTGCCCTGCCCCTCGGGACTGCGCTCGCGCTCGAGGGCACGGGCGACGAGACGCCCGTCCGCCACGTCGATCTCTTCCCCCGGCCGCAGCTTCCGCGCGGGCTTGACCATCGCGCGCCAGACAGGCGCCTGGGCCTCGACCTGCGCGACCGCTTCGAGCAGGAGCAGCTCGACGGCGCCGCCGCTCGCGCGACGGCCGAAGAGGCGCGCCGGGCGCACGCGCACGTCGTTCAACACCAGGAGGTCCCCGGGGGCCAGCAGCTGCGCAAGGTCCGCAACCTGTCCATGGCGGGTGCTCGACCGGCCCAGCTCGTGGACCAGGAGCCGCGCCGCATCGCGGGGCTCGGCCGGGGTCTGGGCGATGCACTCGGCGGGCAGGTCGAAGTCGTAGTCGGAGACCTTCAAGCGGCTGCCCCGTGGGCGCGGGTCATGGCGCTCTTGCGCGCGCTCCACAGGTCGCTCGCGAGGGCCAGGCCGAAGGGCAGCGCCAGGGCAGGCCAGAGCCACGCCGGTTCATGCCACACCCCCTGCGCCTGCCAGCGCTCGAGGGGCCAGTAGACCA
>JAJFFA010000808.1 GCA_021776885.1 Planctomycetota bacterium | reverse complement strand
GCATCCGAAGTCGCGGTAGGGAATCGGCGGGGTTCCGAGACGGCCGGAGGCGGCGATCGGCGGTCCGAGGCGGAGCCGGATCGGCCTCCAAGGCCGCTTCCCGGGCCTTTCGTCGGCGATCGGCGGACGAAGGCGGCGGGGGGCGGAGTGGATGCCCTAACGCGGCGGAAGGTCCTCGAAGTAGCGCAGCACAATCACCTCGCGCTCGGCCGGGTCGAGGGCGTCGACGGCGCGCACCACACTGCTCGACAGCTCAAAGCGCTCCAGGGCCTCGTGCCCGCCCGATTCGCTGCGCGTGCGCGCGACGTCGCGCTCGCGTGCGGCGCGCGCCGCGTCGCGCCGCCAGCGCAAGCGCGCTGTGCGGGTCGCGACTTGCCCGAGCCAGGCGCGCAGGCGGCGCGGGTCGCGGGTCGCAGGCCGCGCTTCGAGGGCGGCGACGAAGGTGTCCTGCACCACGTCCTCGACCGACCCGGCGTCGCGCAGGAGGTCGGCGGCGAGCCGTTCGAGGAACCCGCGATGGGCCGTGAGAGCGTTGCCGTCCATCGATTCGGTCATTGCAACCCTGCATTGGGCGCCGCGCTCGAATCGTCGCAACAAAAACGGATCGACCCCGACCGATCCACGAACTCGGCCGCACCGTAACCCACGGCCAGGGATAATCTTGCGCAGTCGTAACCCGACAAGATGCGCGCCGCCTTCCACGCGCTGCGACAAGCCCTCGAACAAGCGCGCCTTGGATCAGCCTCCACCGCGACCCACACCGCGGTGGAAGCTGGTCAGAGGTTCGGACTAGAAGGTGGGTTCCAGCAGCAGCACGAGGGCGTCCGGGCTGGACAGGGCCTCGAGCCCCACACCGGCCGGCAGGCGCAGTCCGGCGCTCGGCACGTGCAGCTGGATCAGCCCCGGGCCACCGTTGCCCCCGGCGCCGCGCACGCCGAACTGGCCGTCGGCGCCGGCTCCGCCGCGCCCACCCAGGGCACTCAGGGCATCGGATCCGGCCGCGCTGAGGTCGATCACCCGCGCCTGGAACACGAGCATGCCGCCCGAGCCGCCGCCCGAACCGCCGCCGGTGTGGTTGAAGAGGTTCGTGTTCTCCCCCGCGCCCCCGCGACCGCCGTCGGCACGCACGAGCCCCGCCGGGCCCACGCTGATGCGCGGCGAGATCACGATGCCGAGTCCGCCGCCACCCCCGCCGCTGGCGCCCTTCTCGTCACTCGAGGGGCTGAAGGGCGCGCTCGGGAAGGACGCGCTCGGAATCGCATCGCCCCCGGCTGCGCCCCCACGCCCGCCGAGGGGAGCTGCGAGCTCGCCCACGACCACGACACCGGTGACGGGATCGATGCGCCGGCCGAAGAAGTCGTTGCTCGGGTCGCCATCGCCGAAGGGCGAGTGGCCGACGCGTCCCCCGCGGGGCACGGCGCTCTGGGAGCGGGCGCCGAGGGCCGTACTGCCCCCCGGCTGACCGGCGCGCGCCACCAGCCCGAGGTTGGCCGGGTCGTCGGGATCGGCGACAACGGGCTGGTCCAGGGCGAGCACGCCGCCGCCACCGCCCGCGCCGCGGTGGGCGTCGTCGGGGGCGCCGCCGAAGCCGGTCTCGCCCCCCTCCGCTCCGCGCTGCGGCAGGCCGGTGGTCTCTCCCGGGCCTCCGATGGGGCTGGAGCGGTCGCTGCGAGCGCTACCCACGCCGCCGGTCGCGCCGGCGGGGCCACCCCGCGCACCCGGCTCGGGGATGTTCGCGGTGTTCAGGGTCAGCACGCCGGGCGAGTCGACGCCCGACAGATCGATGCTGCCGTCGACGCGCACGGACTGGCGTGCGAAGACCTCGAAGCGCTCGGTTCCGACGACCTGCAGCTGGCCGCCGGCTTCGATGATGACCCGCTCGACGCGCAGCGGGCCCTGGGTCGTCGTGTCGTAGACGACGGTCGTGCCCGACGAGACGACGAAATCCTGGGCGCGGGCGGTGCTCGCCAGGGCGAGCAGAATGGAGGCGGACAGAGCTGAGCGCGGGGTGCTCGTGAAAGTCACAGTGGATCTCCGTGGCAAAGGGACAGTGCCAGGTCCCTGGCCTCGCATCGTACCAGGCCCACCCGGAAACGGCGTCTACGCAAACCGCCGACCCCGGTGCTGTCCGGGGCCGGCGGCGAGTGTGATCGGGTCGAGTGTCCGGGCTACGGCGCGAAGGTCACCGAGAGGCCGTTCGACGTGTTCGAGCCGTTGCCGCAGGCGCCCATCGGGTCGCGGAACCAGGCCTGGAAGTTCCAGGTCTGGCCGGCGGAGATCTGACCGTTCGCCGGGAACTGCATGCCGGTGAAGGCTGCCAGGCCCGGGCCCTGGGTCATCTGGCCGCCGGGGCCCGAGTTCTGCAGGGGGAAGCGATAGACACCGCTGCCGCCGTCGCCGACGCAGCGCTGGCCGTCGCCGAAGGGCGCCTGGATCTGGGAGCCGCCCATGAAGACGATGCCGCTCTTGTCCGTCGGCACGCCGGCGATGCTGACGACCAGGTCGTCCGCGCCCACGCTGTTCGAGCCGGAACCGAAGGCCAGGGCCCCCGCGCCGGTCGAGTTCGCGCAGCCCGCGCCCGCGTCCGCGTTGCCGCAGGGCGCGCCCGAGGAGCAGAAGCAGTAGGGCGTTCCCACGCCACCGCACTCGTCGGGGATGCCGTTCATGTCGGCGTC
This sequence comes from Planctomycetota bacterium, assembly GCA_021776885.1. GTDB lineage: Bacteria > Planctomycetota > UBA1135 > UBA1135 > JAJFFA01. The sequence continues at coordinate 2,090 of JAJFFA010000808.1, read as the reverse complement.
CAGCGAACGCCCGCTGGCGATGTCGTCCGCATCCAGGATGAAGTTCCCGTTGCAGTCGGCCAGGTTCGAGTCACAGGTCAGGTCGAAGATGCGCATGTCGTCGAAGGCGGCCTCGACGAAGCTACCGTCGCCGACGTCAGCCGCGCGCACGCGCAGCTGGAAGCTCGACGTGACACCGATGAAGTCGGAGACGCGCACCGCGTTCTGGATCCAGCCGCCCATCGTGTCCGGGCCGGTAGAGATGCCCTCGACGAGGGTGAAGCCGCCGCCGCCGTTGTCGGACAGGGCGACGCGGTAGAAGTCGTTGTCCTGGACGCTCTTGCTGAACCAGCGCCAGTACGAGACGTAGGGGTTGCTCAGGCCCGAGATGTCGAACAGGGGTGAGAGCAGAGTCGTGCGACCGCCGTCGATGTCGTTGGTGCCGTCAGCGCCGCCCGGGGCGCCCTGACCGGTGAAGTAGCAGTTCACGCCCGGCGCAGAGGTGTGGTCGTTCTCCGGCTGGAAGGCGGTCCCGACGGGGTCGCCGCGCTCCCAGATGCCGGTGGTCGCCGTGTCGCTGGCCTCGCCCAGGGTCCAGCCCTGGGCGCTCTCGACGTCGTCTTCGAAGGCCAGGACCTGGTCACCGACCAGGGCCGTGAAGGGTGCCGACGGGCCGCCCTCGGGCAGGGTCACCGTGCCGCCACAGGCGGGGACGTTGACGCTGAAGTAGTACTCGGGGTTCGCGCCACACACCGCCGGGGGCAGGGTCGCGCGGAAGAGGCCGCCGCCGGCGTTGGCCAGGGGCACGTCCACGAAGGAGCCGCCGTCGTAGCGCACGTGAAGGAACTCGGTCCCCGCCGTCGGCGCGCCGTCGAGCTGCAGGTCGATGTCGAAGGCCAGGCCGGGGGTCAGGATCGACGGGGGGTCGCTCAGCAGCGTGAAGCCCGCGCGACAGATCCCGTCCGGCGCGGCCAGGGCAGCCTGCAGGCCGCCGTTGCTCGTGGGCGTTCCGTTGTTGCCCGACGAGGCGCCACAGCCGCCGTGGGTATGGATACCGATGGCGTTACCCGACGGCTCGTGGACCACCGGCGAACCGGAATTCCCGCCCTCGGTGTCGGTCTGGTACGAGAGGTTGGCGCCGGAGAAGAACCAGGGGCCGGTGTGGGTCTGCTGGGTCTGGTTCGCCGTGCCGCCGTCGACGCCGTAGCCCGTGATGCGGATGTCCTGCGACGCGTTGAAGGGCGGCGGGCTCGAGAGCATGTACGTCTGCCCCTGGGCGTCGAAGGGCGTCATGTTCGTGTTCGGGTTGGGGAACACGCCGAAGTAGCCCCAGTCGTTGCCGACACCGCCGTTGACCGACTGCTTGGACGAGACGTCCACCGCGTACTGGTCGTCGGGCGAGGGGTTGTTGATCGAGCCGTTCGAGTTGGAGAGCGGCACGTTGAACTGGATGATGCTCAGGCTGCCGCCCGAGCAGTGGCCGGCGGTCAGGAGGCAGTGCGTGCAGTCGTCGATCAGCCAGGCGGTGCAGCCGATCGGGACGGCGCGGGCGTTGCGCGGGTCGTTGGACGCGACGCGATCGTCGGTCGGTCCGCACTGCGACTCCTCCGGCACCGGCGGCAGGCCGGCGACGGCCTGGGTCAGGACGGCTCGGCTGGCTCCCGTCCCGGGCCAGGCCACGATCTCGACCTGCAGCGTGTCACCGTTGAAGTAGGCCGTCCGCTTCTGCCACTGCTCGACGTGGTAGCGGTTCAGCTCCTGGACCCCACCGTCGAGGTGCGAGGTGATGCGCAGGATCGCCCCCGTGCCGTCGAAGACGTCGCCGGCGAGCTCGATCTCGGCGAAGGCCAGCTGCAGCCAGTCGGCGCCACCCACGTGGACGGGGAAGGACGCGACGACCTCGCGACCGAAACCCGTGGCGGAGACGTAGCCTGTGTCGTGGCTGATGTCGACGTCGAAGCTGGGCGGGCCGCTGACCTGGGCCGCGGCCAGGCCCGAGAGGGCGCCGAGGGCCAGGAGGCAGGCCGCGCCGCGCAGCGGGCGTGCGGGGGATCCGAATTGCATGGGGAGAGTCTCCGAGAGGGTGAGCCGGGGGAGAGAGGCGGGGGTTG
>JAJFFA010000807.1 GCA_021776885.1 Planctomycetota bacterium | reverse complement strand
ACTCAACACGCTTAGTGCAATTAGACCCACTACCCACAAGATTACCTTCATATCACCCTCGCTTCCTCGGAACGCTCCACCATCTGACGAGCGGGCGGGGGTATTTGTGACCTCATGGTCGAATGTTTCTTGACGATCCATGTTACCTCTATATATGTATATATATTCATATATAGAGGTAACATGGAAAAGCGCGATCAGCCCAATGACGAAGAAGCCATCCTCGTCGCCGAAACATTCAAACTGTTGGGCGATCCGAGCCGCCTCCGTATTGCGCTCGCCGTGATGGAAGAACCGGTTGCGGTCGGCGCCATTGCCGAGCGGTTGGATCTCTCCCCCTCGCTGGTGAGCCACCACCTGCGCTTGTTGCGCGCCGCACGCCTTGTTCGTCCTGAGCGAGACGGACGCACCGTGCGCTATTCGATCCACGACCATCACATTGAACACGTCGTGAAAGATATGCTGGACCACATCCGTGAAGGAGATAGATCATGAGTGACGATCACGAGCATGATCACTCCCACAGTCACGCCCCTGATGTAACCCGGGGCAACCAGCGCCGTGTTCTCGCAGCGATGTTCCTGACGGCGGGGTTCATGGTGGCGGAAGTTATCGGCGGCATTCTGTCAGGCTCACTCGCCCTCATCGCAGATGCAGGTCACATGGCGACAGACGCAGCAGCCCTCTTTCTCGCTTACATCGCCTTTCGCCTCGCCGCACGGCCAGCAGACGCCAACCAATCCTATGGATATCATCGTGCTGAAACCCTTGCCGCTTTTGTGAATGCACTAACCATGATTGCGCTCGTCGGTTGGATCCTCTTTGAAGCGGTACAACGCTTCTTCGAGCCCGTACAAATCCTGGGCGGCATGATGCTCTGGGTAGCAGCTGGCGGATTGCTCGTAAATGTGCTGGCCTTCTGGCTCTTGCATTCCGGCGAGAAAGAAAACTTGAACATGCAAGCCGCAGCCGTTCACGTCCTGGGCGACCTGTTGGGATCTGTCGCCGCCATCGTTGCCGCCATTGTCATTCTCTACACAGGCTGGACACCCATTGATCCGCTGCTCTCTGTATTTGTCGCCTTACTCATTTTGCGGTCTGCCATCTCCCTGGCCCGTCAGTCAGGGCATATCCTGATGGAAGGCACACCCAAAGGCCTTGATATGGAGGAGATCAAAAGCGATTTGCTCAACTCTGTTGCGGGGATCGAAGATGTGCACCACCTGCACGCGTGGTCGCTCACCGCCACCCGCGATGTCATGACCCTCCATGCCCGCATCGCAGGGGGCGTCAATGCAGACGCGGCGCTCAACGCCATCATGGAAAGACTGAGCCACAAGTTCCAGATCGAGCACGCCACCGTCCAGATTGAGACCGAGGCGTGCTCGCACTAAACACTAGGCCATCTCGGGAACCATCTCTGCAATCGCCGCCTGAAAGCCCGTCACCGGACTAGACAAGATGGGTACACCAATGTCGCCACACAGGTCTGCGGCAGGTGCCATCGAGGCTTGGGCCAGGACAACAACATCCGCCGTCATCGCAACATCACGGAGACGGGCAGCAATGCCGCCATGATAATCCCGCAAACGTCCATCCCTGAAATCATCCCAGACACCATCGAATACGCGTGCCTGAACTGTTGAAAACCGACCGGTCTTTGCGATTTCTTCCTCAACCAAGGAGAGCGTCGGTCCCAGCGTCTCAGGAAGTGCCGCGCAAACGGCAACACGGCCACCAATCCACGCGGCCTCACGTGCCATCGGTCGGTCGATCCGCATAACGTCAGCACCCAGCACATCGGCTGCCTCTGCTACACCGCCGAGGGTGGAACAGGTGCAGACGATGCGCTCTGCACCGGCCTGCGCGGCATCGTTAAGCGCTTCTTCCAGTTTGAGTTCAACTGCCACGGTGACCGCCCCCGCTTTCCGGACCGCGCAAAGCAGGTCTTCCCGGACAATGTGTCCAATCCGCATACCTGGCGCGATTTGATCCCGCAGGCCATTAAAGGTTGCGATATGGGCCGACGAGGTGTGCAGAAACACCAAGCTAGCCCCGGAATTGTTAGACGGCGACGTGCTGGTCATTGGAATGTCCTTTCATTGCAGCACAAAGAAAAAGGCCCCCCGCGATCTTCGCGGAGGGCCTTGAGAAATTCGGCTTGTCGCTAGATCACATTAGGTGGGGTCAGGCACCACGATTTTGGTGAGTTTGGCCACCACAAGGACACCCGCCACTGCTGTGGCAGGTTTCAGGGTCGCCATGAGCGCTGCCGGGGCAGTGCCCAGCAATGTCAGGTCGAAACATGTGATCTCGTTGTTCATGGAACTCTCTTAAGCCGCTTCTACCAAAATGTCACGTCAGTTTTTGCTCACTTGCGTTCAATTTGTGTGACATCGCGAACAGCACCCTTGGATGCATTGGACACCATGGCTGCGTAAGCCCGCAAAGCGACAGATACTTTTCGTTCACGCGGCTCAACAGGTTTCCACCCATCTGCGCCTTTTGCATCCATCGCCGCACGACGTTTTGCCAGCTCTTCATCCGACAATTTTACATTAATCAAGCGAATGGGGATGTCGATCTCGATCAGATCGCCTTCTTCAACAAGACCGATATTGCCACCTTCAGCCGCTTCCGGCGATGCATGGCCGATCGAGAGTCCTGACGTGCCGCCAGAGAAGCGCCCATCAGTAATCAGCGCGCACTCTTTTCCGAGCCCCATCGATTTCAGATAGGAC
>JAJFFA010000806.1 GCA_021776885.1 Planctomycetota bacterium | reverse complement strand
GCGCAGGGGGCTGGGCAGGGCCGTGCCGAGCGCGACGCTCAGGACCTCGCCCGACGACGGGTTGATCCAGGCGATCTCGCTGCGGAAGTAGTCGGCGACGCCGAGCAGGCCAGTGGACGAGATGCCCAGGCCCTGGAACTTGCCCATGGGGTGGGTGGTCTGGGTGGGCCTGCGCCGCAGGACCGTCGCCGTGGCCACGTCGACGATCCACACCTGGGGGCCCATGTCGAAGCCGGCGACGGCGACCGTCTGGTCGCACAGGAGTGCCGCGTCCTGGGGCGAGGGGAAGCGCTGGAAGCTGGTCGACGAGGTCAGGCCGAGGACGCGCAGGCTGGCCGGGTTTCCGGGCTCGATGAAGAGCACCTGCGCCGTCGAGCCCTGGAAGCCGGCGTGGAACAGGGTGCTCGGCAGGACCAGGGTGTCGTCCACGAAGAGCAGTCGGCCGAAGCCGCGCTCGCGCCCCAGGTGCAGGGTCTCCGCCGCGAGGCGCTGGTGCGTGCGCGTGTCGATCACGTGCACCTGGCCGCTGCCGTCGAGGGTGCCGACGTAGAGCCGGCTCTGGTCGGGCGAGAGGGCCAGGCCCGAGGGGAAGGCCGTGGGGAAGTTGGCGCTCGGGTCGAAGGGGATCGGGATCGTCGCGACGACGCTGTCCGTGGGATCGAAGACCGAGACCGTGCTGTCCGAGCTGTTCGAGACGAAGCCGAAGGCCCAGTCGCCGTTCGGGCGCGTGCTGAAGACGATCTCCTGCGGGCTCGCGCCGACGCTGATCAGGGAGAGCAGGGCCAGGCTGTCCGCATCGAGGCGGGCGAGCTGGCAGTTGGGCGCTCCGATGCCGCCGCCGTACAGGCTGACGTACAGGTCAGCGCCGTCGGGGGTCCAGGCCGCGGTCCAGGGTCCGGGGATGTCGGCGGCGCACGACAGGTACGTGACGTTGGCGCTGCCCTGGTAGGCGGGCGGGCCGGGGACGTCGCCGAAGCAGCGCGAATCCGGGGGCGCGGGGCTGGCGTTCGGCAGGGGCGCGCCCTGCTGCGGCGCGGCGGCGAGGATCAGGGGCAGGCTGAAGAGAAAGCTCATGGCGGGAACGGGGCCTTGTGGGGCGTGGTGGCGGTCGTCGTTCCGTTCGTCGCAGTTGCGGTTCACGTTCCGGTCTCGGGACGCGTGAAAGGAGGAGCGCGAGAGAGGTCTTCTGACTCGTGGATCGACCGATCCGGCACTCCTTCCCAGGTCCGCCCGAAGGCGGCACCCAGTGGATTCGTGCGCCGGATCGTCCCCACTTACAGCGGCGGACCCGTGACGGACTTGCACCGTCTTCCCTGATTCCCGTGCTCTGCGGCGATCGCCTGGCTTGGAAGAGAACAGCCCCCATTGGGTCCCGTGGGGGCCGGCCCGTCAACTTCGGGTCGCCGGAATCTGGCCGCAGGGCTTGCGCCGGGGTCGGCCCCCGGTAGGGTCGGTGGCGCACTCGGTCCAAGGGAAGTGTGGTGCAATTCCACCGCGGTCCCGCCGCTGTAAGTGGGGACGAGAGCTGCCGACAGCCACTGCCGTGGCCGGCCCGAAGGCGGGCCGGGATGCGACGGGAAGGGGGCAGCTCGAGATCGATCCACGAGCCAGAAGACCTTGCCGAGGGCCATGTTCTTCGCGCGATCCCCGTGGACTGGGGTCGTCGGGCCGAGGTGCGTGGATGGACCGAGCGACGCTCGGCTCCTACCACCCGGCCGGTCGACGACGGTGCCCGGAGCTCGCACCCCCTTTGCTTGCCGCGGGGCGGATTTCTCCGCGGCCTCGACCGAAAGACTCGTCCATGCACCACGCCCTCAGTGGTTCCGCGCGCCTCGGCGCGCTGCTTGCCTGTGCTCTCTGCTCCAGCCCCGCGAACGCGCAGGATCGCTTCGCGACCTCCATCGTCCACTTCAACCAGGGCAGCGGAGGCGGCGCCTTCGACCCGGCGCTGCTGCTCGGCGGCCCGCGCGGCGGGGGTACCGGAAGCGGCTCCCTCGACGTCCTGACCCTGGGGGTCGGCGGTGACGTCACCCTGGGCTTCGACGTCGTCCTGACCGACGGCCCCGGAGCCGACTTCTCGGTCTTCGAGAACGGCCTGGTCTTCAGCGGCGGCGTCTTCACCGAGACCTGCTTCGTCGAGGTCTCGACCGACGGCGCCACCTTCGCCCGCTTCCCCGTGAAGTACGACGGGCCCTCGGCGCCCATCGGCCCGTTCGACGTCCTGCCCTTCGGCACCTTCGCGGGTCTGGCCGGCGGAGCGCCGGTGCAGGCCAACGTCGACACCAACTCGATCGACCCCTTCGACCCGGTCGTCTCCGGCGGCGAAGCCTTCGACCTGGCGGACCTGGCCCAGGAGCCAGAGGTCGTGTCCGGCGCCGTCGACCTGGCGTCGATCCACTTCGTGCGCCTGGTGGACATGGTCGCCCTGGTCGACGTCGACGGCCGCGGCCGTGTGATGCAGGACAGCGGCGGCGACAGCGGCTGCGACATGGACGCACTGGCGGTGATCCAGCACGCCGGCAACCAGGTCGCCGCGGGCCCGGTCGTCGACGCCTACTACGACGCCCAGGGCTTCGTGCACCTGCGCATCGGCGATCCCGACGGCCTGGGGGATCTGGACCCGATCACGCGGCGCATCTCGATCGACCAGGTGCCCATGCGCTTCGAGCGTCTGCGGCGCTACTTCGACGTGCAGAGCGTGACCTCGACCGAGATCCATCTCGTGACGCCCCAGCGCGTGGGCAACTCGGGCCTGCAGTTCGTCCTGGCGGTCTCCGTGCGGGACCGGGCCGGGAACTTCGCAGCGGACCAGGTGATCTTCCACCGCTGAGGGGCGCCCGGGGCGCCGATCCGGAGGGGCATGGGCCTGACGCCAGTTCGGGCCATGCTCCTCCACTTCTGCCCCGCGCTCCTGCCCGCCCCGGCGCCCTTGTTAATGTGGGGGCCATGCCCATGCTGCTCCTCGCCTGCCTGCTGCTGCTGTCCTCCAGCGCCTCGCTGCAAGGGGCGCCGCCTGCGCGCCTGCGCGTCCTGGCCTTCAACGTCAAGCACGGCCAGGGCATGGACGGCGAGGTCGACCTCGAGCGCATCGCCGCCGTGATCCGGGCCCAGGACGCCGACGTGGTCACGCTGCAGGAGATCGACGAGGGCTGCGGGCGCACGGACGGCGTCGATCAGGCGCAGCGCCTCGGCCAGCTGTGCGGCATGCGTGCGGTCTTCGGCCCGTTCATGGACTACGACGGCGGGCGCTACGGCATGGCCCTGCTCACGCGCCTGCCCCTGATCGAGGCGGCCAACCACGTCCTGCCGCCGGGCCTCGAGCCGCGCTCCGCTCTCGAGGCGCGCCTGCGCACCCCCGACGGCGGGCAGGTGATCGTGACGGGCATCCACCTGTACGCCACGCAGGCGGAGCGCCTGGCCCAGGCCCAGGCGCTGGTCGAGCGCTACGCGGACGAGACCCTGCCCGTGATCCTGGCCGGCGACTTCAACTCCGAGCGCGGCTCGAGCGTGATGCAGCTTCTCGAGCGGGAGTGGTTCAACCCGCCGAAGACGGGCTCCGCCCTGACCTTTCCGTCGCCGGCGCCCGAGCGCGAGATCGACTTCGTGCTCGTGCGCGGGGCCGACGTGGGCCGCGTACGTCGCATGCAGGTCATCCCCGAGACGCTGGCTTCGGACCACCGGCCGATCGTGTTCGAGCTGGAGCTCTCCCCCGAGCCGTCGGCGCCCCGGGAGAGCGCCTGGACGGCGCGCAACGAACGCCGCATGCAGCGCACGCTGCAGGGCCAGAGCCTGGGCTACCTGCAGCGCGTCCCCGGTAGCGAGCCGCCCCCGGAGGGCTGGCCCCTGCTGCTCTTCCTGCACGGCGCCGGCGAGCGCGGGGACGACCTCGCGCGGGTGCGCGTCCACGGCCCGCCGCGGCTGCTGGGCGAAGTGCCGGAGCTCTCGAACTGCGTGCTCGTCGCGCCCCAGTGCCCCGCCGATGATTGGTGGCGCGCCCGCGTGTTGAAGGCGCTGCTCGACGAGGTGCGGGCCACGACCCGGGTCGACCCGGCGCGCATCTACGTCACCGGCCTCAGCATGGGCGGCTTCGGGACCTGGAGGCTCGTCGCCGACTACCCCGAGCTCTTCGCGGCGGCCGTGCCGATCTGCGGCGGCGGCGACCCGGCGCGACTCTGGGCCGCCTTCGAGGGCGCCCCGGCCTTCGACCTCGACGGCCTCACCTCCGCCGAGCTCCCGATCCGCTCGTTCCACGGCGAGGACGACGACATCGTGCCGGTGGAGGAGTCGCGCCTGCTGCAGCGCGCGCTCGAGGCGGCCGGGCGCGATGCCGAGCTCGTCGTCTACCCGGGGGTGGGGCACGACTCCTGGACCCGGACCTATGCGGACCCCGCCCTGTACTCCTGGC
>JAJFFA010000805.1 GCA_021776885.1 Planctomycetota bacterium | reverse complement strand
CCTCGATCGTCGGCTCCCCCGCGGCGTCGAAGGCCATCAGCGGCGGAGCGTCCAGGGGCGAGGGCAGGTAGTCGACCATCGCGTCCAGCAGGGGCTGCAGCCCCACGCCGCGCAGGGCCGCTCCGCACAGGGTCGGCAGGGCCTTGCGCGCCACGACCAGGCGGCGCAGCGAGGCCTTGAGCAGGGCCAGGTCGGGCTCGCGCTCCTCGATCAGGGCCTCGAGGATGGCCTCGTCGTCGGCCGAGAGCAGGTCGAGCAGCTCGGCGCGCAGGACCTCGGTCTCGTCCACGAGCTCGGACGGAACGTCGCATTCCGCCATGGCGCCGTCGGCCTCGAACAGGAAGCCGCGCCGGGTCAGGAGGTCGACGACGCCGCGCACCTGCCCCTCCTCATAGATCGGGTACTGCACCGGGATCGCGGGGGCCCCGAGGCGCGCACGCAGGCTGGCCACCGCTTCCAGGAAGTCCGCGCCGGCGCGGTCACACTTGTTGACGAAGGCGATGGCCGGCACGCCGAAGCCGCGAATCTGGCGCCAGACCGTCTCGGTCTGGGCCTGCACCCCCGCGACGGCGTCGACCACCAGCACCGCTCCGTCCAGCACCCGCATGCAGCGCTCGACCTCCACGGTGAAGTCGACGTGCCCGGGCGTGTCGATCAGGTTCAGGGCAAAGTCGCCCCAGGCGATGCGCGTGGCGGCGGCGGTGATCGTGATGCCGCGCTCGCGCTCCTCCGCCATCCAGTCCATGACGGCGGTGCCCTCGTCCACCTGCCCGACGCGATGCTCGCGTCCGGCGCAGAAGAGGATGCGCTCGGTGACGGTGGTCTTGCCTGCGTCGATGTGCGCGACGATGCCGAGGTTACGCAGCCGGGCGAGGTCGTTGGCCATGGGGCGCCGAGTGTAGCGGGGAAGCCCGCGGCCGGCGCGGGGCGCGAGCGCCTACAGCAGCGCCGCGTTGGCCTCGAGGAACGGCTCGCGCCAGCGGTAGCCGTCCAGGAGCTCCTCGCGCCGCTGGCCCAGGAGGGCCAGGGCGGCGTACAGCGCCTCGATCGAGGCCAGACCGGCGGAGGGGTCGACGTCGTCGCGACTCTTGCGCGGATAGGCCGTCACCAGGGGCGGCAGGGGCCGCCGCCGCGGCTCTCCGTCGATCGTGCGCAGGAGGCTCGGCAAGCGACGCCACGAGCAGTCGACCAGGAGCAGCGGCGCCCCGGCGTCCTCTGGACCGATCAGCTCGCCGTCAGGGTGCAGGAGAATGCGCCCCGCCGCCTCGACCCGGCGCGACGCGTGGTACTCCAGGAAACGAAAGCCGCTCACGCCGCGGAGCGGCGTGAGCGAGCACTTTCGGATCGATTCGCGCGGATCCCGCAGGATCAGGACCGGCTCGTCCATGGTCGCGCGTTGCCCGGGTTCGATCAGCGAGCGTAGTGGGCGTAGGCCTTGTTGGCCTCGGCCATCTTGTGAACGTTCTCTTTCCACTGCACCGAAGCGCCGGTGCCGTTGTAGGCATCGATCAGCTCCTCGGCCAAGCGCTGGGCCATGGGCTTGCCCTTCTTCTTGCGCGAGTTGTCGACCAGCCAGCGAATGGCCAGGCTCTGCTGGCGCTGGCGCTTGACCTCGCGCGGCACCTGGTAGTTGGCGCCACCGACGCGCTTGGAGCGCACCTCGACCAGCGGGCGAGCGTTGTCGACCGCCTTGGAGAAGATCTCCTCCTGGCTCTCGGCCTCGACCTTCTTGGAGGCCATGTCGAGGGCGTCGTAGAAGATCTTCTGGGCGGTACTCTTCTTACCGTCCAGCATGATCTTGTTGATGATCTTGGTCGCCAGCATCGATCCGAACTTGGGGTCCGGGTTGAGCAGGTCCGCGGTCGACTTGTAGTTGCGGGGCATGGCGGATTACTTCTTCGGACGCTTGGTGCCGTACTTGGAACGGCCCTGGGAGCGCGAGTCGACGCCTGAGGTGTCGAGCGTGCCGCGCAGGATGTGGTAGCGGACACCGGGCAGGTCACGCACGCGGCCGCCGCGCACCAGGACCACTGAGTGCTCCTGAAGGTTGTGGCCCTCACCCGGGATGTAGGCCGTGATCTCCTTGCCGTTCGAGAGGCGCACGCGCGCGATCTTGCGCAGCGCGGAGTTGGGCTTCTTCGGCGTCTGGGTCTTCACCTGGAGGCAGACGCCACGCTTCTGCGGGCAAGCCTCGAGGACCGCGGACTTGGAGCGCTTGATCGGCTTCTTGCGGCCCTTGCGGACGAGTTGATTGATGGTCGGCATGTTCGTTCGTAGTAGTCCTGTCCGGGGTCGGGCCGGTCAGGAGGGGAAGCATTCTAGGGACGCATCCCCTCCAGTCAAGGTGGCTGGGCTGGCGGAGTCGGTCCAGCCCGGGTGATTCAGCCCGGGCCAGGCCTGGATCAGGCCTCGTCCGACCCTCCCTCGGCTTGCTTGCCCTCCGCCGGGGGCGCGGGCGGGGCCGGGGACGGGGTGCCGCTGGCCGAGTCCGAGCCCGTGGCCGCCAGGGCCGGCTCCACCACGCCCACCCCACCCAGGGGATCGACGCTGCCCGAGAGCAGGGCTTCCATGTCCGCATCCACGCCCGGGGAGCCGAAGCCCGTGCCGGTGCCGATCTCGCCGAAGTCGATGTTCTTCTTCACCCGAGTGCGGTAGTGGTCGCGGAAGCCGGTCCCGGTCGGGACCATGTGGCCCAGGATCACGTTCTCCTTGAGGCCCACCAGGTAGTCGCGCTTGCCGGCGATCGCCGCTTCGGTGAGCACCTTGGTCGTCTCCTGGAAACTGGCCGCCGAGATGAACGAGTCCGAGGACAGGGAGGCCTTGGTGATACCGAGCAGCAGGGTCTGCCCCGTGGCCGGCTTGCGGCGCTCCTTGCGCAGGCGCTCGTTCTCGGTGCGGAACTGGAACTTGTCCACCACCGCGCCGGGCAGGAAGTCGGAGTCACCGGGATCGGTGACCTGCACCTTGCGCATCATCTGCGCCACGATCGTCTCGATGTGCTTGTCGTCGATGGTCACCGACTGCGAGCGGTAGACGTTCTGGATCTCGCGCAAGAGGTACTCCTGCACGGCGTCGTCGCCGTTGATGCGCAGGATGTCCTCGGGGTACAGCGGGCCGTCGACCAGGGCCTCACCGGCACGCACCTCGTCGCCCTTGTGGACGCGCACGTGCTTGCCCTGCGGCACCGCGTGCTCGTGCTCGTCGATGACCTCGCCGGCATCGCCCAGCGCGCGCACCATGATGGTCCGCTTGCCGCGCTTGCGGTCGCCGAACTCGACCGTGCCGTCGATCTCGCTCATCACGGCCGGGTCCTTCGGACGCCGCGCCTCGAAGAGCTCGGTCACGCGCGGCAGACCACCGGTGATGTCCTGCGTGCCGGTCGCTTCGCGTGCGGACTTGGCGAGCAGCTCGCCCTGCCCGATGGTGATTCCGTCGTCGACCTCGATGTAGGCCTTCTCCGGGATCGGGTAGAGCGCCAGGGGCTCGCCCTTCTTGTCCTCCAGCACCAGCTGCGGGTGCAGGTCGCCCTTGTGCTCGATGACCTGCTTGCGAACCATGCCGCGGCGCGCGTCGCGCTCGATCTTGAGCGTCTTGCCCTCGACCAGGTCCTCGTAGCGGATCTTGCCGGAGAACTCCGAGATGATCGGCACGTGGTGCGGGTCCCAGAAGCAGACCACGTCCCCGGCCTTCATCATGTCCCCTTCCTTGACGCGCATCGTGGCGCCGGTCGGGATGGCGTAGCGGTCGATCTCGCGACCACGCTCGTCGAGCAGGCAGACCTCGCCGTTCCGGTTCAGGACGACGGCCTCCTTGTCCTTGTTGGTCACGACGCGCAGGTTGGTGAACTGCACCTCGCCGCCACGCTTGACCTTGCGCTCGGACTCCTCGACCAGACGGCTGGCCGTACCACCGATGTGGAACGTACGCATGGTCAGCTGCGTACCCGGCTCACCGATGGACTGCGCCGCGATGATGCCGACGGCCAGCCCGCGCTCGCCCAGCTGGCCGCGGGCCAGGTCCATCCCGTAGCAGCGCGCGCAGACGCCCAACGGCGCCTCACAGGCCAGCGGGCTGCG
>JAJFFA010000804.1 GCA_021776885.1 Planctomycetota bacterium | reverse complement strand
CCGCGCTCGAGGCGCGCTTCTACCTCGACTGGAACCGCTACGAGTCCCGCAACCCGGACCAGGCCTACGACCTGGCCGCGGACAGCCGCCGCCTGCACCAGGCCCTGCGCGGGCAAGGGTACGAGGTGATCGGGGGCGAGGCTCTCGACGGCTACGGTTGGGGCTCGTGGAGGGCGCGCAGTGATGACTGGCTGATGGCGTTGTTCCCGCAGGAGTGACGCCGGGGGCGCGCTTCACAGCGCCGGCAGCGGCAGCATCCCGTTCACCAGAAAGGCCGCGCGCACGAAGCGATACGAGGCCCGCTCGAAGTAGCTCCTGCGGGTCATCTCCACCGCCTCGCGCGTCGCCACGCAGTGCCAGGTCTGGGGCGCCGCTGGCTTGCGCTCGGCGAAAGCCTCGGGCGCCAGAACGGCGTAGTTCGCGCCGCCCGCCAGGCGCGCGGACGGGTAGCGCAGCACCTCCACGCCCGCGCCCCGGGCCCAGCTTCCCAGCGACTGGCTCAGGCTGTAGTCCGTGGGCGAGGCCAGCCGGGCTCGAGCGCCAGTGAACCGGCCGCTCAGGAGGTCGACGCCGCGCTCCGTCACCAGGCGCGTGCGGAACACGGACAGCTCGACGCTCAGGGGCGCCAGGTCCGCAGCGCTGCCCTCCAGGAAGACCAGCCGATAGTAGGCCGCCTCGGCGAAGCACGCCTCCGGCGTCTCTGCGCCGTACCAGATTCCACGCTCGATGCGCCGCCCGAAGCGCGAACCATGGCGCAGTGGGGGATAGCGGAAGGGCGTCGACAGGAGGTAGTGCAGCGCCCCCGCTCCGCCCGGATCCAGGCTCGGCGGCTTGTGCGCCTCGATCATCGCCTCGAGCAGCTCGTGGTCCGCCTCGGAGTCGACCAGCTTGCGCGTCGCGACCACGTGCTGCGCCTCGATCGCGCGCCAGGGGCGTGCCGCGAGGGCGCCCGTCGCCGCGACGGCCGTGCGCTCGAGGTCGGGGTCCAGGGAGCGCAGCGCAGCGGGCCCCGGGTCGAGGCGCTCAGAGCTTGCCACGGATCGCGTCGACGTACTCGAGGACGTGGACCAGGCCCGGGATCTTCTGGACCAGCTCCGCTGGGGTTCCGGCCAGGTGCACGTTGGGGGACTGGAACCACGCGCGGCCGCGGGTCGTGTCTCCCCCGACCAGGGCATCGAGGCTGCGGAACAGGCGCAGGAAGAGCAGGGCCAGCTCGCCCTCCTTCGAATCGGGCGACAGAGCGCGCTGGCCGTGGGCCAGCCGGCTGACGCTGGCCTCGCTGATGCCCAGCAGGCGCGACTGGGCCGCGCGGCTCAGCCCCAGGCCCTCGACGGCCCGCAGGAAGGCCGTGCGCAGGACGCGCGGGGCCTCGTCACGGTCGCTCGAGGCGGGGCGTTGGGGTCTCGGAACTTGCATTGCAGATGCAATACTATCGGCACTTCCTTGCGATTGCAAGCCCTACTCCCGACCTGAGCCTCGGAATCATCCTTCGACCTTGCCCGCCCCCCCCCGCACGACGCCCCGGGGGGCGTAGAGTCCCGCCGAGCCATGGCCCGCGACCCGATCGAGCCCACCTGGTCCCTGGAGGGGGTCCCGACCCGACCGGGGGTCTACCTGTTCCGCGACCGCGGCGGGAAGGTGCTCTACGTCGGCAAGGCCCGCGAGCTGCGCGCGCGTCTGGCGAGCTACCGCCGACCGGGGGGCGACGGGCGGCTGCAGATCCCCTTCCTCGAGCGCGATGCGGCGAGTGTCGAGACGATCGTCACGCGCACCGAGCAGGAGGCCCTGCTGCTCGAGGACTCCCTGATCAAGCAGTACAAGCCGCCGCACAACGTGCGCCTCAAGGACGACAAGTCCTTCCTCATGTTGCGGCTCGACTACGGCGAGCGCTTCCCACGGCTCAAGTTCGTGCGCGCGCACCAGCCCAAGGAGGGCCAGCCCGGTGGACGCTCGCGCTTCTTCGGCCCCTTCGCATCGGCGCGCTCCGTGCGCCGCACCCTGTCCGACCTGCACCGCGTCGTGCCCCTGCGTGACTGCCCCGACTCGGTGATGAACCATCGCTCGCGGCCCTGCCTCAAGCACCAGATCGGCCTGTGCTCCGCGCCCTGCGTGGACCTCATCGACGAGGCCGCGTACGCGCAGCTCGTCACCCGCGCGACGCGCGTCCTGTCGGGCGACACGGCCGAGCTGGAGGCGGACCTCGAGCAGCGCATGCAGGCCGCGGCGGGCGAGCTCGAGTACGAGCGCGCAGGGATGTGGCGCGACCGGCTGAAGGCCCTGCGGCGCACCGTCGAGGGGCAGGGCGTGCGCCCCAGGGACAAGATCGAGCGCGACGTCCTGGGCCTGGCGCGACGCGCCGACCAGGCTCTGATCTATCGCCTCGCGTGGCGCGGGGGGCGCCTGGCGGAGAGCCGCGCGCACACCTTCCGCTCACAGCTCCCCGACGAAGAGCTGATGCACAACGTGCTGACCGCGCTCTACGGCGGCGGACGGCGAAAGCCGCCCCAGGAGCTGGTCTTGCCCTGCCTGCCGGAGGAGCCCGAGCTGCTCAGCGAGCTCTTCGGCGCACGCGAGGGCGAAGCCGGTGGGGCCGTCAAGCTGGTCGTCCCGACCGGCGGCGATCGGCGCCGCATGCTGGACATGGCCAGCGAGAACGCCCTGACCAAGCTCACCGAGCGCGACCGCGAGCGCACCCGCGAAGAGGAGGCCCTGGCCGAGCTGGCCGGCCTGCTCGACACGGACGAGACCTCGCTCGAGGTGATCGACTGCTTCGACATCTCGAACTTCCAGGGCTCCAACACCGTGGCCAGCCGGGTGCGCTTCCGCCGCGGCCACGCGGACCGCGGCGGCTACCGGCGCTTCAAGCTGCGCGACGTCGAGGGCCAGGACGACTTCGCC
>JAJFFA010000803.1 GCA_021776885.1 Planctomycetota bacterium | reverse complement strand
CGCGAGCGCGCCACCCAGCCGCGCCCCTCGCCGTGGCTGCACCCGGCGGCCAGCGCGCGCGCGCGGCCGCGGATCGTGTGGACGAGCCTGGCCCTTGTGCTGGTCGCCGGAGTCTGGGCGGGTCTGAACCTGCCGTCCGAGACCAACGCACTGCACTACTTTCCCGAGGGGCACAGCGCGCGCGCGGACTTCGTCTCGATCGAGGACGAGGGCGGCAGCCTGTCCTCCGCGGAGGTCCTGCTGCGCGTCGAAGGCGGCCATGCCCTCGACCTGGAGACCTTCGCCGAGCGCGGTGCTGCCCTGGCGCAGATTCATGGCCAGCGCGGTGTCTTCGGGCCGGAGGACGTGCTGTACGACCTGCGCGAGACCCTCGGAGTCGCCGGGCTGCTCCTGGCACGCACGGCCCTGGTGCGCGCCGGGCGCCTCGACGAAGCGGGTGAGTGGGCGCGCTGGACCGTGCGCTTCCCGACCGCGGGTGAGGGCGAGTCGCGGGCCCTGCTCGAGGCCCTGCGGCAGACGGCCGCGGCCTTTGTCCCGGGTGACCTGGGCGGCTCGGGTGCCTCGGATGCCGTGGTCACGGGTTCGGTGCCCGCCATGCTCTCCATGCAGCGCCACCTGGTCGGCACCCTGGTCTCGTCCCTCTCCTGGACCGTGCTGGCCACCACCCTCTTTCTGCTCCTGGCCGTGCGCAGCGCGCGCGAGCTGGGTGCCGCTCTCTTGGTCAACCTCGTGCCGGTGGCCAGCGTGCTCGTCGCCGCCCGGGCCCTGGGCTTC
Source organism: Planctomycetota bacterium (assembly GCA_021776885.1). Lineage (GTDB taxonomy): Bacteria > Planctomycetota > UBA1135 > UBA1135 > JAJFFA01. Next base: position 4,811 of record JAJFFA010000803.1, on the reverse strand, counting down.
GCCCTCGACGGGGCCACGGTCATGGTCGCCGCGGTGGTGCTGGGGCTCGCCGTCGACAACACCTTCCACGTCCTGCACGCCACCCGCGACCGCCGCGCCTCGGAGCGCGAGCGGGCCTTCGCCTGGGTCGCGGACGGAGCGGCGATCTCCTCGGCCGCCCTGGCCCTGGGCTTCCTGGCCCTGGCTTTCTCGGGCTTCGCGCCCACCGCTCGCTTCGGGCTGCTGACGGCGATCGGCGCCCTGAGCGCGCTCTTCGCCAACCTCAGCGCGCTGCCGACCCTCTGGCGCGACGAGCCGCCGGCGCGCTGATGCCTACGCCGAAATCAACAGAATCTGGCGCCGCGCGTGCGCACTAGGCTGTCCCCGTCCCACCCAGGAGCCCGCATGTCCGTCTTGTCGTCGTTCGCCCTGCTCACCCTCGCCGCCGCCCTCGCTCCAGGGGTCCAGGTGGACGCCGGGCCGGACGCCGCGGGTCGAGCCACCCAGGGAACGCGACGCTGGCTGACCCGTGGCTACGGCTACCTGCTCGAGGTCGACGGAGACGACCTGCACGTCCTGCAGCACAGCCGGCACGGGGACCTGCCCGTGGCGTCAGGGACGCGCCTCGGCCCCTCGAGCTTCGAAGTCCTGGGCACAGAGGTGCGCATCGTCGAGGGCGCCTCCGGGCCGCGGGTCGAGTGGCTGCTCACGTCCCACGGGGCGCCGCTCGAGGCCTACGCCGAGTCCCCGCGTATCGTCTCCGCGGAGCAGCGCGGGGACGCGCTCGTGAACTTCGACTGGTTCTGTGCCGCCTTCACCGAGCACTACGCCTTCTTCGACGAGCGCGGCGTCGACTGGGCCGCTGCGACCGCCGCGCTGCGCCCACGGATCACCGCGGAGGCCCAGCCCGAGGAGCTGTTCGGCGCCATGGCCGGGCTCCTGCCGGCCTTCGACGACGGTCACGTCAGCCTGAGTGGGGCGGCGCGCTTCGCCTCCGGGGCACGGCCGCGGGCCGACGTGTCGGGCGGACGACGGCTGGGGGAGTTCGCGCGCCTCGTGGAGCACGAGTACCTGGTGGGGGAGCGGCTCGAGGGCTGTGGCGGAGCGTTGCTGTCGGGGCGCGTGCTCGACGAGATCGGCTACCTGCGCCTGGACGCGATGGAGTCCCTCGCGGACACAGCCCGGGAGGGCTCGATCCTCGACGTCGTCCTCGGCGACGTGGAGGCCCTGGAGCTCGGCCTGGATGCCGCCTTCGAAGGCCTCGACGGCGTGACCGGGCTGGTGCTCGACGTGCGCTTCAACGGCGGCGGCTTCGACCGGGTCGGGCTGGCCCTCGCGGCGCGCCTTGCCCGGGAGCCCTACCTCGCCGTGCGCAAGGAGGTGCGCGCCGACCCCGCGGACCCGAGCGTGCTCGCCCCGGTGGGCACCTTCCGCGTCGAGCCGAGCACGCGCCCGGGCTTCGCCGGCCCCGTCGTGCTGCTGGTCAGCCGGCACACGGCCAGTGCCGCCGAGGTCTTCGGCATGTCGCTCCTGGCGCGCCCGACTCCGGCCCGCGTGGTGGGCGAGCGCAGCGCCGGAGCCTTCTCCGACATCCACGAGGTGCGGCTGCCCAACGGCTGGAGCCTGGGGCTCTCGAACGAGGTCTACCGCATGCCCGACGGGCGCTGCTTCGAGGCCCAGGGCCTGCCCCTCGACCTCGAGCTCGACGTCCTGCACGCCGCGCACCTCGAGCAGGGCATCGACCCCGCCCTCGAAGCGGCGGTCGAGCTGCTGCTCGACGACTGAATCAGCCGGCGCTGCCCGTGGCCGCGCGCTCCCCGGTCTGCACGCGCCACAGCCCCGCGTACAGTCCGCCCGCGGCCACCAGCTCCTCGTGGGTGCCCTGCTCGCAGACGCTGCCCGACTCGAGCACGTAGATGCGGTCCGCATTGCGGATGGTCGAGAGGCGGTGGGCGATCATCAGGGTCGTGCGTCCGACGCTGAGGCGTTCGAGGGAGCGCTGGATGGCCGCCTCGGTCTCGTTGTCCACGGCCGAGGTCGCCTCGTCCAGCACCAGGATCGGCGGATCCTTGAGCACGGCGCGGGCGATGGAGATGCGCTGGCGCTGCCCGCCCGACAGCTTCTGACCTCGCTCGCCGACGAGGGTGTCGTAGCCCTGGGGCAGGGCGCGTACGAACTCGTCGGCCTCGGCGATCGCAGCCGCCTGCGCCACCTCGGCCTCGCTCGCATCGGGGCGGCCGTAGGCGATGTTCTCGCGCACGCTGCCATGGAACAGGAAGACGTCCTGGCTGACCAGGCCGATGGCGCGCCGCAGGTCGCCGAGCACGAGCTGGCGCAGGTCGCAGCCATCCAGGGTCACGGCGCCGCCGGTCGGGTCGTAGAGCCGCAGGCAGAGCTTGACCACGGTGCTCTTGCCCGAGCCGGTGGGGCCGATGATGGCCACCGTGTGCCCGGCGGGAACCTCGAGGTCGACGTGGGAGAGCACGTCGCTGCCGCTGCTGTAGTGGAAGGAGAGGTCCTCGAAGCGCAGGCTGCCGCGCACCTCGTCGCGGGCCAGGGCGCGCTCGCCCCCGAGGATCGCCGGGCGCACGTCGAGCAGGTCGAGGATGCGCGTCGTCGAGGCCATGGCGCGCTGGTACAGGTCGAAGGTGGCGCCCAGGCTGGTCAGGGGCCAGAGCAGGCGCTGGGTCAGAAAGACCATCACGCTGTAGGCGCCGACGGCCAGGCGGTCGGTGGCGGCCATCCAGCCGCCGAAGCCGAGGGTGGCCGTGAAGCCGACCAGGATCACCATGCGGATCAGGGGCGAGAAGGCCGAGCTCAGGCGGATGGCGCTCTCGTTCGCCACGCGGTAGGCGTCGCTGCGTGCGCGCACTCGCTCGCGCTCACGATCCTCCGCCGTGAAGCTCTTGATCGTGGCCATGCCCCCCAGGTTCCCCGCCAGGTCGGCGTTGAGCAGCCCGACCTCCTCGCGCACCTGGGCGTAGCGCGGTGCGAGGCGCTTCTGGAACAGGACGGAGCCCCAGAGGATGAAGGGCATGGGCAGCATCGCCATCCAGGCCACCTCGGGCGCCAGCCAGAAGAAGGCGGCGCCGATCACGAGCACGGTGGTGACGACCTGCAGCAGCTCGTTGGCACCGCTGTCGAGGAAGCGCTCGAGCTGGTTGACGTCGTCGTTGAGGATCGACATCAGCCCGCCGCTCGACTTGTCCTCGAAGAAGGCCAGCTGCATGTCCTGCACCCGCGCGTAGGCGTCGATGCGCAGGTCGTGTTGCAGGCTCTGGGCCAGGTTGCGCCAGCCGACCTTCAGCCAGTACTCGAACAGCGACTCGAGGCCCCAGATGACGAAGGTCAGGACGGTCAGGATCCAGAGCTGGGTGACGATGTCGGGGAAACCCAGCCGCGCCAGGAGTGAGTCCTCGCGCTCGACGACGACATCGACGGCCATGCCGATCAGGGCCGGCGGCGCCAGGTCGAAGATCTTGTTCAAGACCGACCAGATGGCGCTCTTGCGGACCGCCGCGCGGTGCGGCCGGGCGTAGCGCAGGAGTCGCGCGAGGGGCGAGCGGGGAACGGGAGCGCTCATGCGCCGGCAGGATAGCCGAGGCGCGCGTCGGGCAGGAGGACCCTTCGCGGGAGGGGGCGGCGTAGCGCGAGCCGCTAGTCCGGCAGGCCGGCCAGGGCCGCCTCGAGGGAGGGCTCGTGCGGGTGCCGGGAGAGCCCCAGCTCGAGCACGCTGCGCGCCTGGGCCAGCTGGCCCTCACGCTCGTGCATGCGCGAGAGGAACAGGTAGGTCTGGACGTGGGCCGGGCTGGGCGCCTCGAACTGGGACAGCTCCATGGCGCGGGTCAGGTGCTGGATCGCCTCGTCCGTCTTGTCCATCACGCTCGGGTAGTAGCTGTAGTTCGTGCCCAGGGCGACGTGGGCGGCGTGCTGCGTGTCGTCCCGCGCGACGGTCTGCTTCCACTGGGCCTCGGCCTTCCCGCCCCACAGGCCCTGCTCGGGCCCCGAGACCGTCATCAGCTTGCCGACGTAGAGGTCCGCCAGGGTCATGCGTGCCTCGAGGTCGTCCGGGTCCGTGTCGACCCGGGCCTCGAGCTCCGCGATGGCCTCGGCCAGGAGCGTGCCCTCGCGCGCCAGGGCCAGGAAGGCCTCGAAGTCCTGGGCCGCGCCCGACGGGTCCCAGCCCGCTGCCGAGAGGCGCGCGACCAGGTCGGTCAGCTCGGCGCGCTGCGCGTCGCTCGCCCCAGGCGAGTCGCCGCGCTCGGGCGAGCCGGGCAGCACGGCGGCCTCCTGCGCCGCCACGGGCGCGACGCTGCTGCGCGTCAGGCGGCCCTCGAGGGACGCCAGGCGCGCGTCGAGGGCGTCGAGGGTGCGGCGCAGCTCGAGCTGCGCCGGGGCTGCGCCCGGCTCGACGCCGGTACCTGCTACGGGGGCGAGGGACAGGTTGTCGACGCGCGCCTGCAGGCGCTCGATGTCCCGCTGGCCTGCGGCGTGGACCTGGTAGCCGCCGACGGTGGTGCCCAGCAGGAGGGCGGCGAAGGGAAGCCAGAAGCGGATCGTGATCGATTGCATTGGGGAGCTCCTCGGGTAGGGCGGGGAGCTCCTGGGCGCTGGCCCGACGCCGATTCGTCGCGCGTTCTGCGCTTTCTCGCGCCGGATCAGGGCAGCGCCGCCTCGATCTGCGCTAGGCCGACGCCGAGCAGGGCGCGGGCCGCCCGCTCGAGGGCCGCGCGCTCCCCGCAGAGATGCACGGTGCGGGCCGTGTGGTTGCCGCTCTCCCCCGGGGCGAGCTCGAGGCCCGGACTCGAGGTCTCGATCTCGTAGAACGGACC
>JAJFFA010000802.1 GCA_021776885.1 Planctomycetota bacterium | reverse complement strand
CTCGCCGCGCGTGCTCTCCAGATCCGCCTCGCGCTCACCCAGGGTCGAGCGCGTCTCCGCCAGGGTCGTGCGCGTCTCAGCCAGGTCCTGCTCGCGCTGCGCCAGCTCGTCCCGCGTAGCCGCCAGGTCCACCTCGCGCTCGACCAGGGTCCCCTCGCGCTCCTCGAGGGTCTTCTCCAGGGTGACCCGCTCTGCGGCGAGCTCGCCCAGGCGGGCTTGCTCCTGCTCGAGGGTGCTGCGCAGCGCTTCCCCCGCCACGAGCTCCTCCTCGAGCCGCTCGATGCGTAGGCGACCGACGTCCAGGTCCGCGAGGGCCGCCTGGACCTCCTCCGCGCTCTGGCCACCGTACTCGGCCAGGCGCTGGGAGAGCTCCGCGACCGACTCGCGCAGCTCGGCCGCCTGCTTGCTGTGCAACGCGACCTCCTCGAAGGCCTGCTGAAGTTCGTCCTTCTTGCCTCCACCAAGCTCGTAGCGCTGGACCCGGGCGCTGGCCAGGGTCTCGTCGCGCTCCGCCATCGCCTTGCGCAGGTTGGTGCACTCGAGCTCGCGCTCGGCCAGGGCACCCGTTGCGGCATCCGCCTTGGCGCGGGCCTGGGCGCGCTCCTGGACCGCCGCGGCAAGGCGTTGTTCCAGGTCGCCCGCCCGCTCCCGGGCGCGGCTGCGCTGTTGCTCGAGGTCCTGCTCGAGCTGCTTCTGAATCTCGAGCGCGGCCTCGAGCTCGCGCTCGAACTCCGCCTGCAACCCCTCTCCCAGACCCCGCGCGCGGTCGAGCTCGCTCTCGAGCTCCGCGGTGCGCGTCACAGCCCGGTCCTCGACCTCGAGGGCAGCCGCCAGGGCGGCGTCCGTCTGCTCGGCCAGCTCGCCCTCGTAGCTTCCACGCTCGTCGCGCAGGCCTCCCAGCTCGAGCTCGAGCTGTTCGATCTGGGCCTGGCGCTCCTCGAGGGCGGCCTCGAGCTGGGCGTAGTCCTTCACCTTCGACTCGAGCTCGCGGATCTTCTTGCCCGCCTCCTGCTCGTAGATGAGGCCCTGCGTCTCCATCTCGGCGCGCTCGTCGCCCAGGCGCCCCAGCTCGGCGGCCAGGGCCTTGGCCTCGTTCTCGCGGCGTTCGAGGTTCTGGCGCGCCTGGTCCAGCTCCTCGGTCAGGGCCACGACGAGTTCATCTTCGCCGCCCTGGCTGGTCGCCTGGGCCTGGGTCAGGGCCTGCTCCAGCTGATCGCAACGGCTGCGGGCCATGTCCAGCTCGCCCTCGGCCTCGCGCAGGCGCTCGGGCAGGACGCGCAGGCCCTCGATCTCCCGCATCAGCTCGGCGATGCGGACCTCGTGCTCGGCCGCCACCTCGGGCGAGATGCCCAGGGACGTCCCGGCGCTGGCCAGCTCGCCACGCAGCCGGTCCACCTCGGCCTGGGCCCAGGCGACCCGACCCAGGGCCTCCTCCTCGTGCCGCTCCAGCTCGCCGAGGGCGTGCTGAACCTGCTCCTCGACCCCCTTGAACTCGTCGTGGTGCTCGCGGATGAGAGCCGCACGGGCGCGCCGCGCGCGCCGCTCGGCAACGAGCAACGCAACGAGGGAGCCACAGGCGAAGAACGCCGTCGACACCAGGGTCGAGAGGAGCGGAAGTCCGGACATGGGGAGGCCCGCGGCGGGGAGGCCTGGGCGGGGAGTCCCTGGCTCTTTCGGCTCGCCCCGTACCCTCACCTTTATGGGCAGGACGGGATTCCAGCGCCGGGCTGTAAGCGCCGGGTTCAATCCCGTGGGCAGCCCTGGCCCGGGGCAAGCCGTGGTGAAACGGCTTTCGTTCAGGACTGGTGATTCGTGGCTCGTGGTGGCGCGCGAGAACGCAGGCGAGGCGCAGGATTCGGCGAGGCTCTCGGGGGTCGGCACGAGCTACCCAGTGCGGTCCCCGGTCGAAATGAGCTTCGCCACGGCCTGCTAGGCTGTTCGCATGCTGCACGCCTCGACCTGGGCCCTGCTCGTCTTGTGCACAGCCGCTTTCCCTCGGCTCCAGGCGCCAGAGTCAGTGCCAGGCCGGGTCGTCTGCGTTCGGCTCGCGGACCTCGAGCTCGATCCGCCCCTGGGCGCGGGACCGGGGCTGTCCGCCTGGGCCGACCTGGATCGACGCCGCGCGGCGTACCCACGGGTGGTCCTGGACGGAGCGGGGGAGGGCTACGTCGTGCTCGACAACGCCGGCCCCTTCGAGGAGGAGTGGAACTGGACCCTGCCCGCATCAGGCCTGGAAGAGGCCGTACTCGCTGTACAGCTTCCGCCGCAGGCTCCGGACTCGGGGGTCCTGGTCTTGCCCGGGTCTGGCTGGGACAAGCTGCGGCGCCATCGCTTCAGCGGCCTCGACGCGCAACCCGCGGCCACCCGTACGGAGTTCGCCGCCCTGGCCCTCGAGCACTTCGAGCGGCTCGCGCGCTTCGGGCTCCCCGGCGCCGCGTGGTTCCGCTTCCGCGCAGCCGAACTGCGCGCCGAGCTCGACGTGGGCGGAGCGCACGACAGGGCGCGCGACGGAGCACCGGCGCAGAACGCCGGCCCCGCGCCGGGAGATCTCGAGCGCACGCTCGAACTCTTCAGCGGTGGGCGTGCCCTGGCGGAGAACCTGCAGCTCGACCGAACCCTGGACCTCGAGGAGGGAGGGTCTGAGCGCGACGACGTGCCCCTGGCGGGCATCGCCGGCGTGGAGCTGCAGCCCATCGACTGGAGCACCCGCGCGCGACCCGCCGACGAGCTCGACCTGGACCCCCTCGCCGCCCTCGTCCCGGCGGATCAGCACGGCCTCTTCTTCCCCTCCTTCGACGCCCTGCTGCAGCTCGCCGATGAATCGGGCGCCTATTCAGAGCTACTGCTCGAGTGGCTCGAGCCCGGGGCAGGTGACGCGCGCACACGCGCGCGCTACGAGCGCCAGCTGTGCCTCGAGCTGGACGCCAGCGCGCGCCTCTTCGGCGCAGCCCTGGTCGACTCGGTCGCCCTGACGGGGGGCGATCCCTACTGGCGCAGCGGCTCGGACGTGGCCCTCTTGCTCGGCAGCTCACGGCCCGACCTTCTGCTGCGCATGATCGACGGGCGACACAAGCTCGCCCTGCGCGACGGCGCCAGCAGCACCAGTGGCCACCTGGCGGGGCTCAGCTACAACGGAGTCGTCAGCCTGGACCGGCGCTACTGCTCCTACGTCGTACGCCGCGACGACGCCGTACTGCTGACCAACTCCCTGGCCCAGGTGCGCGCCCTGGGCGAGACCTGGGCCGGCCAGCGGCCCTCCCTGCTCGAGGTCGAGGACTACCGCTACTTCCGCGGGCGCTACGCGCCGCGGCCCGAGGAGAGCGCGTTCCTGATCCTGAGCGATGCGACGATCCGCCGCTGGTGTGGGCCACGCTGGCGCATTGGAGCGTCGCGGCGCATCCGCGCAGCCGCACGCATGTCGGACGCACACGCCCGTGAGCTGGCACGGGCCACCGGTGGGGAGCTGCCCCAGAGCGACCCTGGCCCGGCCCTGGAGTACGGCACCCTGGACTTCCTGACGCCCATCGGCGAGCTCGAGTTCGAAGCGGTCAGCGCACGCGAGCGCGACGCCTACGCCGCCTTCCGCGACAACTATCAGGAGCGCTGGGGGAGGTTCTTCGACCCGATAGCCGCCAGCATCGTCCTGCTTCCCGAGCGCATCGACCTCGACCTCTCGGTGGTCCCGCTCATCGGCGGCAGCGACTACCGCGAGTGGATCGACCTGACCCGCGGTGTCTCCCTCGAGCCCCTGGCCGGCGATCCGCACCCGGCAACCCTGCTGCACTTCGTCGCGGCGTTGCAGCGCGAGAGCG
>JAJFFA010000801.1 GCA_021776885.1 Planctomycetota bacterium | reverse complement strand
CGCAGGCGGCGACGAGGAACAGCGCGGGCACGAGGCGCAAGGGGCCCATGGATCCGGGCTAGACGTACTTGTCGATCAGCAGACCGAGTCGCGTGCGCGCCTCGGATGTGATCGCGTCGGGGCTGGTCATGATCGCGTGTTGAAGGGCGCTGCCGCAGCCGCAACCGCGAGCCGCGGGCATGCGCGGGACGCAGGCCGCGACCAGGGCGCGGGCATTGGCGATGGTGGCCGCCATGACCTCGAGGATGCTCTCGACCGTGACGTCGTCGTGGCCCTCGTGCCAGCAGTCGTAGTCCGTCGCCATGGCGACGGTCGCGTAGCAAATCTCGGCCTCGCGGGCGAGCTTGGCCTCCTGCAGGTTGGTCATGCCGATCACGTCGACGCCCCAGCCGCGGTAGATGCGCGACTCGGCACGGGTCGAGAACTGCGGCCCCTCCATGTTGATGTAGGTCCCGCCGTCGTGGACCTTCACGCCCAGGGCTCCGCCCGCGTCGAGCACGACCTTGCGCACCTCGCCACACACCGGGTCGGCGAACATCACGTGGCCCACGACCCCGCCACCGAAAAAAGTGTCCTCGCGGTGCCGCGTGCGGTCGAAGAACTGATCGATGACGACGAAGTCACCAGGCACGATGTCCTCGCGCATCGAGCCCACGGCCGAGACCGACACGATGCGCGTGACGCCCAGGGACTTCATGCCCCACAGGTTCGCGCGGAAGTTGATCTCGGAGGGCAGGATGCGGTGACCGCGGCCATGGCGCGGCAGGAAGACCATCTTCACGCCACCGAGCACTCCGGTCATGAAGGCATCGCTCGGCGCGCCAAAGGGCGTAGCCAGGTGCACCTCCTCGATGGACTCGAGCCCGTCGATCTCGTACAGGCCGGAGCCACCGATGACCCCGACAACCAGTTCCTCAGTCATGTCACTCCTCAGTCACGTCGCTTACGCGGGGGATTGGAATAGCGCGGCGCACCGAGCTGGCGCTTCGGGCCAGCAGAGGATCGGTGCGGCAGGTTCGGAAGGGGTCGACGCTCGGGGGAGGCCGGCCCGACGAGGCGCCGAACGACCAGGGTCGCGTAGGTTCCGCGCGGCAGCTCGAAGCGCAGCCGCACAAGTCGCCGCCCGGAGTTGTCCGGGTCGGGCTCGGCGGGCCGCATGCGCAGGTTCTGCGGACGGACCACGAGCGGACGCTCTTCCCACTTGAGCTGGAAGCCGGGCACGCCGTCGACGCGGAACTGTTCGGGGGTCAACCCATCGCGCTCGAGCACGCGGGTGAAGAGCGCGCGCTGGCCAGGGTCCGTGACACCCTCGAGGCCCGCTCCGGGCAGGGGCACCAGGGCGCCGGAGGGCGGCGCCAGCGGCACCTCGTACTTGGGGAACACCAGCCGGCCCTCGCGGGTGTGCACGTTGAAGCGCGCGTTCGGGGGCACGAGCTTCTCCAGCGCCTCGGCCACCACCCGGTTCCACAGGTGCGACTGGTAGGCGAACAGGTGGATCAGGCGCACGCGCGTGGCGATGTGGCGGAAGGCCCCGGCGAAGTCGCCGTCCGACTTGCGCAGGTGATCGAAGACGGAGTGGTGCGCTCCGAAGCGCCCTGCGTGGTCGCGGCACGCACGCCAATCGCCCCAGTCTCGCTGCAGGCCGGTCTTGAAGCTGCGCTCGCGTTCGCCGTCCCAGGTCGAGCGCGAGCCCAGCAGGCGCTGCAGGGCACCCTCGACCCGGCCGTGCATCAGGTCGACCAGGATCCAGCCCTGACCATGGCGCAGGTTGCCGAAGCGTTGCTCGTCGAAATAGCTGGGCAGGCCGTGCTCGCGGACGAAGGGCAGGGCCGTGCGCATGCGCTGGGCTCCTCGCTCGTCCAGGTCGCGCACGACGATCTCGAAGCTGTTGCCGCGGGTGTCCTCGCTGCTGAGCGCGTGATCCGCCGAGCCCACGGTCTCGATCGTCAGCTCCGGAGTGCGCTCGCGCAGGGGCCTGCCACGCGCGATGCTCATGTACTGGGTGGTCACGCCCTGGCGGTCCTTCAGGCCGGCCATGGCCACGTCCGCCGGGACCACCCCCGCCAGCCGAGCGAGGATACTCGCCGCCTCGATGGAGGTGCGCTTGCGCTTCGTGACACGGTAGACGCGGTACTCGCCGCGCTCGCGGATCACGCCATCGTGCAAGAGTTCGTCGACCTTGAAGTCTCCCTGACGCGCTTTGATCTTCACAGCGGGGCCCTGACCTTCGAGAGTTGCTTGAGTACGCGGGCGAAATCGGCGGGCAGGGGCGACTCGACCTGCACGCTGGCGTTCGAGTCGGGCGAGGGAAAGCTCAGCGCCGCGGCGTGCAGCGTCAGGCGGCCGATCAAGGGCTGCTCGACGGCGCCCTTCTTCGGGCGGTAGCCACGCTTGATCTCCGACAGGAACAGTCCCTGGTGGCGCCGACCGTACAGGGAGTCCACTGCCAGGGGGAAGCCCTCGGCCGCGAGGTGCACGCGAATCTGGTGCGTGCGACCGGTCAGCGGACTGCAGCGCACGAGGGTGAAGCCGCGGAAGCGACGCTCGACCTCGATGCGCGTGCGCGACTCCTTGCCCCCCTCCTGGACGTGCATGCGCCCGGTGCGGCGCGCGTCAGGGGCGATCGGCAGGTCGATCAGTCGCTGGCCCTCCGCTCCGACGTCGAGCTCACCCTCGACCAGGGCCAGGTAGGACTTGTGGATCTCCCCGGCTTCGAAGGCGCTGCGCAGGACGCGCTCGGCCTCCAGGGTCTTGGCCACGAGCACCAGCCCCGTGGTGTCCTTGTCGATGCGATGCACCAGGCGCGGACGGAACTGCAGTGCGCCCTGTTCGGGCCGGCCCTCTTCGTCGCGGCCGCCAGAGCGGTCGAAGGCCAGCTGCAGCAGCGCCCCCGACAGGCAGGCCGCCTCGCGCTTCCAGCGCTCGGGCTCGACGGCGAGCCCGGCCGGCTTGTCGACGACCAGGACGGCCTCGTCCTCGTACAGCACCGGGATCGTCGCGTCGGGAGCGACCGGCGGCCGGGGCGGGTGCTCCTCGTCGATCTCGAAGGCGACACTGACCACCTGGTCGCGCCGCAGGCGCTGCGCCGGCTCCGCAGGTTGTCCATCCACGAGCACCCGGGCACCGCGGATCTCGCGTCGCAGGAAGCCCTTGTTCAGGAGCGGAAAGCTCAGGCAGAGGAACTCATCGAGCTCCAGACCGGTCCGCTCGTCGGGAACGACGAGGTGGTCGTTCACTGGGTCTGGGTCGCCGCCCGTGGAACCTCGTCGGGCTCGGGCGTGTAGAGCTCCGGACGCAAGGCCCCCACGTACGGCAGGTTGCGGTAGCGCCCGGCGTAGTCGAGGCCGTAGCCGACAACGAACAGGTCCTCGACGCAGAAGACCTTGAAGTCGGCGTTGAACTCCACTTCACGGCGGGCCGGCTTGTCGAGAAAGACGCAGGTACGCACCTCGGCCGCGCCGCGCTCCAGGAGCACTTTCTTCAGGCACGCCATCGTCCGTCCGGTGTCCAGGATGTCATCGACCAGGAGCATCCGGCGCCCTTCGATCTCGCCTCCGGTGGGCACCAGATCGATCTCGAGTTTGCCCGCAGTCGTGCCGTCCCCGTAGCTGCGCGCGGCGACGAAGGCCAGCTGGAGCGGAACGGGAATGCGCCGAATCAGGTCCGAGGCGAAGATACAAGATCCCTTGAGCACGGAGACGACGGTGAACTCCTCGGCACCCATGATGCGTGTGACCGACTGGGCCACGCGGTCGATCCCATTGCGGATCTCGTGTTCGTCGAAGAGGACGCGTTCGATGTCTTGATGCACGGTGCCCCCCTTGACCTGGTCGGGAACGGAGAAGTCAGCAAGGATACCGTTCAGGTCCGCGGAACGGGACCTCAAACAGCTCAGGATCGCCCCCAGAGGGCTGTTTTGGCGCTCCAGTCGGTTGATTCACCCCCAGCGAGTGCTTAGTCTGGGTTCAGCCTTGGCAGGCGGACAGGCAAGCATCGGCGGTCTCGTTATCGCAGGTCGGTCGCGGTCAGTTCCGGATCGGTCTCAGAACGGGCCCCGATGGGTCGTGGCTCACTCTCTCTCGGACGCCACGCACTGACGTCGGTCTGTCGATGAATCCCAGGGGGCCACGCCTTTGGTCCCTACTATCCAACGTGATCACACAGGAATGCTCACCATGGCGAAGAGAAGCTACAACCGCCGCTCCGAAGAGGAGCTCATTGCGGATCTCGAGACGAAAATCAAGTCGATCGAACACCGAGTCGTCGCCCGACAGCGAAAGGACTCAGCCGTTCTCAAGGAATTCCCCAAGGTAAAGCGCAAACTCGCCTCGTTCTCGCAGCTGTGCATGGACCATCAGCGCGAAGATCTATCGAACACGATCCTCGCTTTCCTGACGACTCTGGAAAATCAAGCGAGCGCCCAGCAAGCCACCCGCCACGAGCACGGTGCGAGCGCCTGAGGGCCTTCCGCAGCTCGATCCAGGACGGCGTGGTCCCCCATGAGCCACTCCAGCGCTGACACCCTGCTGCACGCGGGGCGCATCTTCGATCTCATCGCACGCCACAGCGTGCTCCCGTCCGGCCTGGAGCAGACGATCGACGTGATCGTGCATCCGGGCGCCGTGGGCGTCGCGGCGCTCGAAGCGGACGGGCGCCTGCTCCTGGTGCGCCAGTACCGCCCTGCCCTCGAGGCCTGGACCCTGGAGATCCCCGCCGGCCGGCTCGAGGCCGGTGAAGATCCCCTGGATGCAGCGCGGCGCGAGCTCGAGGAGGAGACCGGGCGGCGGGCGGGGAGCTGGAGCACCCTGCGCCCCATCGTCCCGGCCCCCGGCTTCTGCAACGAGGTCGTGCACCTGTTCGAGGCCCGCGACCTGGTCGAGGTTCCGGGCGGCGGCCTCGAGGCTGACCCCGACGAGGAGATCGAGGTCCTGCAGCGCACGCCCCGGGAGATCCTGGCCAGCGGTGAGGCGGACGCCAAGACCCTGATCGCCGCCCTGCTGCTCGAGCGCAGGAACGGCTAGCGCGGGTTTCCAGGAGTCTGCGGGTCGCGTCTCGAGGGCCGGTCGCGGCGTTTCTTGAGATCGCCCGAGCCGCTTTCGCCCCTCGCGGGGAGCCCTCCTAGGAGCCTGTCGCGCATAGCCGGATTCGCCAGGTGCGGCTGGGTCTTCGCGAGGCAAGGCGCGCCCGGATCCTGGCGTAGCCGTAGTTACGTGGGGTCCGGGCCAACGCAGCATCGCGGAGACCCGGACGTGCCTGGCGGATTCGGCTATGCGCGACAGGCTCCTAGGAGGCCTTTCACCACGGCCTCCTAGAGGCAGGAGCACTCCCATGAATTCGACCCACGAGCTACACCCCACCTCCCTCGATGTCGCCCCGATGCAGCGCCTCGCGCGCAGCCTGGTGAGCGACCCCCAAGGCGCCGATGACCTGCTCCAGGAGACCTGGCTCGCGGGCCTGCGCGCCGCCCGCCAGGGAGCTGGCCCGCAGGGTCAGGCGCACAGCTGGTTCGGTGCGGTGCTACGCAATCTGGCGTCGAAGTCACGCCGTAGCGAGACCCGACGGCGTGAGCGGGAGGAGCGCTCGGCACGCCCCGAGGCGACGCCAGCGACGGACGAGCTGGCGGCGCGGGTCGCCATCCAGCGCGCCCTGGTGGAGGAGGTCGAGGCCCTCGACCCGCGCTACCGCGACCTGATCGTCCTGCGCTTCTTCGACGACCTGCCGCCGCGCGCCATCGCACGCCAGCTGGACCTTC